>DASXST010000158.1:0-24369 GCA_036505835.1 Pseudolabrys sp.
GCCACAAAGGCGGTCAACGAAGTCGAATCCACGAATCTTGCAGTCAAGGAGCTCGATGAAGCGGCTGCGCGTATTGGCGACGTGGTCAAGCTCATCACCGATATCGCCGAGCAGACAAATCTGCTCACGCTGAACGCGACCATCGAAGCCGCACGCGCCGCCGAAGCCGAACGGGGTTTTGCAGTGGTGGCCGGCGAAGTGAAAGCGCTTGCGGGACAGACCAGTCGGGCGACCGAGGAAATCGGCGCGCAGATCGCGGGCATGCAGCGCGCGACCCAGCGCTCCATCGCGGCAATCACGGGAAGTCATACGATCCGCGAGATCGGCAACATCAGCAGCGCCATCGCTGCCGCCGTCACCGAACAGGGTGCAGCAACGCAGGAAATTGCGCGTGGCGTCGAGTTGCGGCGGGTCGCACGGTGGGCGACAGCCAAGGAAGTCAATTTGATGGGCGCGGCGACGCACGACACGCGTTCGAGTGCTGCGGCAGTGAAGATGGTCGCCGATGATCTCAGCAGCGTCGCGAGCCGTATTCGCAAGTCGATCAGTTCTTCGATCGCTTGAGCGCCTGATTAGCTTGCTTCGAAAAGCGGCCGGGATATGACGGGGTAATTTCCCTGGCACGATGAGGATCGCGTCAAATCTGATGTCGAAAATTGTTTCGTCGGGGTTTGCGGCCAGCCAGATCTCGGCGGCTGCGGCAATCCGTCGGCGTTGCCGCTCATCGACCGATTCAGCGGCTTCGGCAAGGCTGGCGCGGGCCTTGACCTCGGCAAAAACAAGAGATGACGGCGTTTGGCGACGATATCGATCTCGCCCAGAGGACTCCGCCAGCGTCGTGCCAGAATACGGAAGCCTTTCGCGATCAGGAACGCCGCCGCCCAGCTTTCGGCCGAAATTCCCACGCGGAATGCTGCCTGTCGCTACGGCCGCGAGGCCGGGCTGAGCGGGCGTGGCCGATTGTCATTCGTCGTCATCGCTTGCATGCCGTGAGAGGGCGAGGGCGCGCTGGTACACCTCGCGCCGCGGGCGTCCGGTAACGAGCGCCACCTCGCCAACGGCTTCCTTGACTGAGACGCGCGCGAGCGCCTGCCTCAGCAAAACGTCGATATCGTCAGTCCTTTCCTCGATGTTCGCAGGCGGCGCAACCACAATGACGAACTCGCCACGCGTTTCCGCTTCACCAGCGTAGTCCCGCGCCAGCGCTTCGAGGTCGTCATGTCTCACTTCCTCGTGCAATTTGGTGAGCTCCCTGCAGATCGCGGCGACGCGGGCTCCGAAGATGGCCGCAAGATCGGCGAGCGTTGACGATAATCGCGTTCCGCTCTCGAACAGAACCAAGGTGGCCGGAATATTGGCAAGGGTCGAGAGGCGCTTTTGACGTGCAGCCTGCCTGACCGGTAGAAAGCCCTCGAAGAAGAAGCGGTCGGTCGGCAAAGCTGCGACGGACAGCGCAGCGAGCACCGACGAAGCGCCTGGAAGCACCGTCACGGCATGGCCCGCTTCGCGGGCCGCGTGGACGAGCTTATAGCCTGGATCCGAGATCAGGGGCGTACCGGCATCGGAGACCAGCGCGACCGCTTGATCGGCCGCGAGACGGGCAAGCAGCTTCGGACGCGCTTCTGCCGCGTTGTGTTCGTGATAGGGTGTGAGCGGCGTGGCGATTCTATAGCGGTCCATGAGCTTACGGGTTACACGGGTATCCTCACATGCAACGACATCGGCGCCAGCTAGCACCTCAAGTGCGCGCAAGGTGATGTCGGCCAGATTTCCGATGGGGGTAGCAACCAAATGCAATCCAGGTGCGGCCTGGGTCGCTTCCAATACCGTGCCAAACAAGGTGTAGCGACGCGGACGCGATTTGCTTTCGTTTCCCATGGACAGAACTTTAAACGGCCTGCCGAGGTCCGTCATCGGGTGATGAATTCCGTACCTTTTCATGTCGCAAGTTTTGCGCGACAAAACCCCCGATACCGGATACCACTGAGGCCCAAGGGTCGCACGGGGAGCGACGATGCACGGCATGTCGCATAAGCAGGGGGCGCTGATACAGGCGTGGCAACGCTTTCGCGCAAGCTTGTCTGTTGCTGCGACAGCGACCGTTCTTGCGGCTTGCAGCACGCAATTGGGTGGCGGGGTGCCAACACCTCAGTCGTCCGAAGTGGCGGCCGCCAGCGCCGCTGTCGGTGACGGCCAAGTACGTGTCGCTTTGGTCCTTCCCCTTTCTGGGCAGGGGAATGCGGGACTGGCAGCACAGTCGATGAAAAATGCTGCCGAGATGGCACTCGCGGAATTCAAGAATTCAAACATCCAGTTGTTGGTGAAAGACGACGGCGGAACTCCACAAGGTGCGCAGGCCGGCGCGCAGCAGGCGATCTCCGAGGGTGCAGAAATCATCCTCGGTCCACTATTCGCTCAGTCGGTCAGCGCGGTGGGACAGGCTGCGCGAGCGCGCAACATTCCGATGATCGCGTTTTCGACCGACGCCAGCGTAGCCGCGCGCGGCATTTACCTGTTGAGCTTCCTGCCTGAGACGGACGTTCGCCGCATCGTTGATTCGGCGGTGGCGCGCGGCAAACGCTCATTCGCGGCGCTCCTGCCCGATAACGCCTACGGCACTGTGGTCGAGGCCGCCTTCCAGCAGGAAGTGTCGCAACACGGCGGGCGCGTCCTCGCGCTGGAAAAATACCCACTCGACCCAAACAGGATGGCCGAGGCGGCGCGGCGCGTGAGCCAAGTAGCGAACCAGGTCGACTGCATCTTTATCCCCGACGGCGCAGATGCAGTGCTGCAAGTTGTGCAGGCACTTGCCGCGAGTGGCGTGAATCTCAAACGCGTGCAGCTGCTTGGCACCGGCCTGTGGGACGACCCTCGTATTTTCTCTACCGCTGCGCTTGAAGGTGCCTGGTACGCGGCGCCCGAAGCGGCGGGTTTCCGCAACTTCTCCGCTCGCTACCGCGCTCGTTATGGGCAAGATCCCGTGCGGACGGCAACGCTCGCCTTCGACGCCGTTTCGCTGGCGGCTGCGCTCGTCAAAACGCAGGGGCCGCAACGCTTCAGCGAGCAGGTTCTGACCAATCCTTCGGGTTTTTCAGGAATCGACGGAGTCTTTCGGTTCCGTTCGGATGGTCCAAACGAACGCGGTTTGGCGGTCCTGGGCGTTACGCCTTCCGGCGGTCAGGTCGTGAGCCCGGCACCACATTCGTTCCAGCCAGGAACGTAACTAGGCGGCGAGATCGGCCACCACCGCATCGAGCAACGGAAAGCCGCTCTGAGTTACGCGCAGCCGGCCGTCCGCCGTTGTTTCCACGGCGCCTTGCTCTCGCAAAGCCGAAATGCGTTTGGGATCGAGCGCGCGTCCGGCCAGAGCGGTGTAGCGAGCAGGATCAATCCCTTCCGCCAGCCGCAGTCCCATGAGGAGATATTCATCGCCAGCCTCGCCTGGAGTCAGTTGCTCCTCGACAGTGATGCCGCTGCCGAGATTTTCCACCCGCATGAGCCAGGCCTCGGGCCGCTTCTCGGTCGCGGTTGCAATGCGATGGCCACCGATCGTCAGCCTTCCATGGGCGCCCGAGCCAACGCCGGCATAGTCATGCCCGCGCCAGTAGACGAGGTTGTGCCGGCATTTTGCGCCGGGCCTTGCATGGTTGGAGACTTCGTAGGCTGGCAAACCGGCGTCAGCGCAAGCCGTCTGGGTGATGTCATAGAGTTCGCGCGCCAGGTCGTCATCGGGCACGGCCAGCTTGCCGGCTTGGTGCAGGCCAAAAAACGGCGTGTCTGGCTCGATGGTCAATTGGTACAGCGAGAGATGTTCGCCAGCCTCGGCGATCGCGCGCTTGAGTTCCTTATTCCAGTCTTCAGTGGTCTGGCGAGGACGAGCATAGATCAGGTCGAAAGAGTATCGGTCGAAAATGGAACGGGCGATCGAAACTGCATCGAGCGCCTCCTGTGTGGTATGGAGCCGGCCAAGTTCTTTCAGCGCCGCATCGTCGAGGGACTGCACCCCGAGCGATACGCGGTTGACGCCGGCGGCATGGAAAGCCCTAAATCGCGCGGCTTCCACGCTGGTCGGATTGGCCTCCAAGGTGACTTCGACGTCTGGCGCAATAGTCCAGTGCTTGCCGATGCAATCAAGAATCGTCTGTACCGAGGAGGGCTGCATCAATGATGGGGTCCCACCGCCGAAAAAAATGCTCGACACGGCGCGGCCGGGCACTCGCGCAGCCGTCATTGCGATTTCGGTCTCGTAGGCGCTGACAAATCGTGCCTCGTCGATGCCGCCGTGCCGGACGTGACTGTTGAAGTCGCAGTAGGGGCATTTCGAGAGGCAGAATGGCCAATGCACGTAGACGGCGAAGGGCGTTGTTAAGCTCATGTTAAGCATCATAGGCGCCGGGAGGCATGGCAGCCAGCGTGCAGGCGCGGTCGTGAGCAACAGTTGATTAAACTTGAAACGATCGGCAACGAACGTCAATCTCTCGCAAGGCAAGCATTTGCAAGCTTGATAAATGCCCGGGCGCGATGCGACAGCCCCTGGCCTTTGGGCGGCAATCCATGCTTTTCCTCTGGGGTCATCTCGCCGAAGGTGCGGTCGAAGCCGTCGGGCCGAAAAAGTGGATCGTAACCAAAACCTTTGTCGCCCCGCGGCGGCCATACCGCAACTCCGTCTACCCGGCCCTCGAACTCCTCAACATGGTCGTCGGGCCATGCGAGGCACAGGGCAGCCACGAAATGCGCGCGCCGCTGGTCCGGACTCTTGGCGCCTCGCTCAATCAGCAGCGTCTGGATGCGATTCATTGCCGCGCGAAAATCCTTGTCGGACCCTGCCCATCGCGCTGAATGAATGCCTGGCTCTCCGTCGAGCGCATCAACGACCAAACCCGAATCGTCCGCAAAGGATGCTTTCCCGCTGGCTCGCGTCGCGGCGAGCGCCTTGATGCGCGCGTTCGCCGCGAACGTCTTGCCCGTTTCGCGTGGCTCGGGAAGACCAAGATCTCCGGCAGACTCGGTGGCAATGCCATAAGGCGCGAGCAGTTCGCGCATTTCCCTAAGCTTGCCTGCATTGTGGGTGGCGATCACCACCGGCCCGGTGAGTTTGCGTGCCATTGTCTGTCATGGCCGGCTCCCGGCCATCCACGCCTTCACATCACGGCCATTTTCTGCAAACCGACGAGCTTTTCGATGCCCCTGCGTGCAAGCGCAAGCAGGGCAGTGAATTGATCTTCGCTGAACGGGATTTTTTCGGCAGTAGCCTGGATTTCGACGATATTGCCGGAGCCCGTCATCACAAAATTCGCATCGGTGTCGGCTTCGGAATCCTCGGCATAATCGAGATCGAGCACCGCGATGCCCTTGCATACGCCACAGGAGACAGCAGCGATATGGTCGCGCAAGACACCCGCCTTGATCATGTCGCGCGCCTTCATCCAATTGAGACAGTCGGCCAGCGCGACCCACGCTCCGGTGATCGATGCGGTCCTTGTGCCGCCGTCGGCCTGTATCACGTCGCAATCGAGTGTAATTTGCCGCTCTCCGAGGGCCGGCAGATCGATCACCGAACGCAGGCTGCGACCGATCAGCCGCTGAATTTCCACCGTGCGGCCGCCCTGCTTGCCGACGCTTGCCTCGCGGCGCGTGCGTTCGGAGGTGGCGCGCGGCAGCATGCCATATTCGGCTGTGACCCAGCCGCGCCCCTGACCTTTGAGCCAGGGCGGAAGACGGTCCTCCAGGCTGGCGGTCACAAGCACATGGGTGTCGCCGAATTTCACGAAACAGGATCCTTCGGCATATTTGACAACGCCGCGCTCGAGCGAAACCGCCCGAAGTTCATCGGCTTGTCGGCGGCTCGGGCGCATCGGATGCTCCTCAATGTTAACTGCACACCATACTCATACGCCCGGCTTGAACAAGACCGGCCCAATGGTCAATTCTTGGCTGATTTCGAGGAGTGAGGTCTTGGCGTCACACGACATTCCGATCGGCGCGACACAGGTGAGTCTGGCAGCTCTCAATGAGCGCTCGCGCGAGATTTTCCGGCAGATCGTCGAGAGTTATCTTGCCACCGGCGAACCGGTTGGTTCGCGTAACTTGTCCAGGTTGTTGCCGATCACCTTATCGCCCGCATCCGTTCGCAACGTAATGTCGGACTTGGAGCAGCTTGGCCTGATCTATGCTCCGCATACTTCGGCGGGCCGGCTGCCGACCGAGCTTGGCCTTCGCTTTTTCGTCGATGCCCTGATGCAAGTTGGCGACCTGTCGGAGCAAGAACGGCGGTCGATCGAGTCGCAATTTGCAGGCACTCGCACGGCCAAATCTCTCGAGGCCTTACTGACCGAAGCATCTCAGACGCTGTCGGGACTGACGCGCTCGGCCGGCGTCGTGCTTACTGCGAAAAGCAATGTTCGACTGAAGCACGTTGAATTCGTACGGCTTGAACCTGAGAGGGCCCTGGCTGTCTTGGTTAGCGAAGACGGCCAGGTCGAAAATCGAGTTCTCAATATTCCCTCCGGTTTTCCGACGTCATCGCTGACAGAAGCGGGCAATTTTCTAAACGCCCGCATTCGCGGCAAGACGCTGGGCGAGTTACGGAGCGAGATCGAAAAAGCGGTGGCGGAAGGGCAGGCCGAGCTCGATCAGCTGACCCAGAAAGTCATCTCAGCGGGCCTTGCCAGCTGGTCGGGCGGCGAGGACGAAGAGCGTCAGCTCATCGTGCGCGGTCACGCCAACCTGTTGGAGGATCTGCGCGCCCTCGAGGATCTTGAGCGTGTGCGATCTCTGTTTGACGCGCTGGAAACCAAGCGTGGGGTCATAGACTTGCTCGGCCGGGCAGAAAAGGCCGAGGGCGTGCGCATCTTCATCGGTTCCGAGAACAACCTGTTTTCGCTGTCCGGCTCCTCGACCATCGTCGCACCCTATCGCGACGGCAAGGGCCGCATCATTGGCGTAATTGGCGTGATTGGGCCTACAAGGCTTAACTATGCTCGCGTTATTCCCATGGTCGATTACACCGCGCGGGTCGTAAGCCGCTTGCTGGCGCCATGAACGCTTGATTTTTGCTCTCAGAGCCCTGATATCCCGGGGATCCGGATATGCTGAGGATGGATTGAGAACGATGACGGACCCGACAGCCCGCCAGGGCGGAACCATGGCTGACGAGACTGTCGAAACGACAGCTCCCGAAGCAGCCGATCCGGTGGCCGAGGCAACGCGGGAAACCGCGCAATACAAGGACAAGCTGCTGCGCACCCTCGCCGAGATGGAGAACCTGCGTAAACGCACCGAGCGCGAGGTTCTAGATGCACGCACGTATGGAATCGCTGGTTTTGCCCGCGATGTTCTTGCGGTCGCCGACAACATGCATCGAGCCCTGGAAGCGATTGGTCCAGATCTGCGGGAAGGCGCGGATCCCAAAGTTAAGGCACTGATCGAAGGGGTCGAACTCACCGAGCGGGAGCTCATGAAAATTCTCGAGAGAAACGGCGTGAGGAAATTCTCCCCGCAGGGCGAAAAGTTCGATCCGAACTTCCACCAGGCCATGTATGAAGTGCCAGCGGCCGATCAGCCTCCCGGACACGTGGCGCAGGTCATCCAGGCGGGCTACATGCTTGGCGAGCGCGTGCTCCGTCCGGCTCTTGTCGCGGTAAGTAAGGCTCCCGCCAAGTCTCCGGCCTCTGCCAACGACAACGCGCAACCGGACTCTGCCGGCTGATTTCAATGCATTGCGATGCCGTCTCGTACGGTTCGGAAACGACCGAACGATTGATCCCATTTCTCGGCTGGACTGACTCCGATAACTCGCAAAAACGCTCCGCTGCCAAAGCGCAGCCACTGGACGACCGAGATGGGGTCCCCGGCCGGCCCTTTTCCGCTCGCGCGAATCTCGTGACCAGGCGCGCCGCTGATCCGCATCGCTTCGGCCGATTGCATAGTGAGGTCTCGCACCGGCGCATTCGTGAGCAGGTTCCGGGCGAACACGCCGCGGTCGGTGGCTTCAATCGGTCCGCCACGTTCGATTGAGACGATCATGAAGGGTTGGCGCTCTTTGTTGTCCGACTGATTGTCGGCGAGAATGACGGTCCCCGTCGGCAACACCTGCATCACCTGAAACCCGGACAGGTCGCCAAGGCTGAAAGGCAGCAGCCCGAGCTGCTCCTGGATCGGCGCGGGGCGAAACGTGACGCTGGCGAGCGCCTTGCGAATTACAGCCTCGGGGTAGACCGGCAAAGCGCTTTCCGGCACTTCCACATTGACCAGCATCGTAAGGTTGGGGACGGATTCCCCGATGCCCATTGCCAGCAACGACCATCGGTGCAGTTTGACATCGTTCTGCCGGGCAATGCCGCTGACCAAAAAGCCGATGCCGCTGCCAAACGGAAAGCTCTCCCGCTTCACCTCCTGAAGCTGGTCCTGATCCTTGTTGAACGCGGCCACTTCGAGTTCCCGATAGGCGCTGGCGGGAAGATCGAGAATCGCGATGACGACCTTGTGCTCGCTATCTTCGAAACCGGGAAAGCGGTTGCTCAATTTCAGATCGCCGGGTGGCTCCAGACCGATCCGCAGGCCTGGTGGAAAAATTGGTTCAGCGGTCACGATTGGAATGCTGCTTGCAAACCCGGCCCAGATCGCGACCAAGTAAACGAAGACTCGACGAAACATGCCTTAAGACCTACCAAGATGCCGGATGGACGGCCTCCCTAGCCGGCCTCGCCTGCCGCGGCAATGGCCCGATATCCATTGGCGAAGGCGGCCGGCCACTGCGCTCGCGATTTCGTGACCGACTGACTTGCGGGCCCGGGGGGCCCTCCTATATGAGCCAGTAAGCCGCGAAAATGCGGCGAATCGAGTACTGGATCGGGGGTCTGCGGATGAGCCGCCGACATTCCCATCGGGCGTCAAGCGGCCCGGCCGGCCTGCCGCAATTTGAGAGGAAGAACCATGGGTAAGGTCATCGGCATCGACCTCGGCACCACCAATTCGTGCGTTGCCATCATGGAAGGCAAAAATCCCAGAGTTATCGAAAACTCCGAAGGCATGAGAACGACGCCTTCGATCGTTGCATTTACGGACGACGGCGAGCGTCTCGTCGGCCAGCCGGCCAAGCGCCAGGCGGTCACCAATCCGGAAAAGTCTATCTTTGCGGTCAAGCGCCTGATCGGCCGGCGTTACGACGATCCGATGGTCGAAAAGGACAAGAAGCTCGTCCCCTATAAGATTACCAAGGCTTCGAACGGCGATGCCTGGGTGGAAGTCGACGGCAAGACCTATTCGCCCTCGCAGATCTCCGCTTTCATTCTCCAGAAGATGAAGGAGACAGCGGAAGCCAATCTCGGGCAGAAGGTCGAGCAGGCTGTCATTACCGTGCCGGCCTACTTCAACGACGCGCAACGGCAAGCCACCAAAGACGCCGGCAAAATCGCCGGGCTTGAGGTGCTGCGCATCATCAACGAGCCCACGGCGGCTGCGCTTGCCTACGGGCTCGACAAGCAGAAATCGGGCACCATCGCGGTCTACGACCTCGGCGGCGGTACTTTCGATATTTCAATTCTCGAAATTGGCGACGGCGTATTCGAGGTGAAGTCGACGAACGGCGATACGTTCCTCGGCGGCGAAGATTTCGACATGCGGCTGGTCAACTATCTTGCCGATGAATTCCAGAAGGAGCAGGGGATCGATTTGCGGCGCGACAAGCTAGCGCTGCAGCGGCTCAAGGAATCGGCGGAGAAAGCCAAGATCGAGCTGTCATCCACGACACAGACCGAGATCAATCTGCCATTCATCACGGCGGATGCTTCCGGTCCGAAGCATTTGACGATGAAGCTTACCCGCGCGAAGTTCGAAGCGCTGGTCGACGATCTTATTCAGAAGACAATTCAACCCTGCAAGCAGGCGCTCAAGGATGCCGGCATCTCGGCCGCACAGATCAATGAGGTTGTGCTGGTCGGCGGCATGACCCGCATGCCGAAAGTGCAGGAGGTCGTGAAACAGCTGTTCGGCAAGGAGCCGCACAAAGGCGTCAACCCGGACGAAGTGGTTGCCGTGGGCGCTGCGATCCAGGCCGGGGTGTTGCAGGGCGACGTCAAGGACGTGCTATTGCTCGACGTCACGCCGCTTTCGCTCGGCATCGAGACGCTGGGAGGCGTGTTCACCCGTATCATCGATCGCAACACCACGATCCCGACCAAGAAGTCGCAAGTGTTCTCGACCGCCGAGGACAATCAGAATGCGGTCACCATCCGGGTGTTCCAGGGCGAGCGCGAGATGGCTGCCGATAACAAGCTGCTTGGTCAGTTCGATCTGGTCGGAATTCCCCCGGCTCCGCGGGGCGTGCCGCAAATCGAGGTCACTTTCGACATCGATGCAAACGGCATCGTGAACGTGCAGGCAAAAGACAAGGCGACGCGCAAGGAGCAGCAGATTCGCATCCAGGCTTCGGGCGGATTGACCGAGTCCGACATCGAAAAGATGATCAAGGATGCGGAAGCGCACGCCGAAGAAGACAAGAAGCGCAAAGCCGCTGTCGAAGCCAAGAATCATGCGGAGGCGCTGGTGCATTCCACCGAGAAAGCGCTTTCCGAGCATGGCTCCAAGATCGGAGATGCCGATCGCACGGGCATCGAGAACGCCATTGCTGATCTGAAGGAAGCCCTCAAAGGCGACGACGCGTCAGCCATCCAGGCCAAGACCAATGCGCTGGCCCAGGCGTCGATGAAATTGGGCGAGGCCATGTACAAGCAGCAGCAGGAAGCGCAAAGCTCAGCCGGTGGCGGAGATGGTGCGGCTTCGGCTTCGGGCCAGAAAAAGGACGACGTGGTCGACGCGGAATTCACCGAGGTCGACGACGATAAAAAGAAATCTGCCTGATCGCAGGGCGTGAGCCATGCGCAGGTCACCCGTTGATAGTGTCACCCCCGGGCAATGGTCCGGGGGTGTATTTTTGCGCGCGCCCCGGGCAGCCGAATCAAGTACGCCTGTCCGGACGCGATAAGTTCCAGAGCTAAAGCCGGATGTCCAAGCGCGACTATTACGAGATTCTGGGCGTAAGCCGAAGCTGCACCGAGGTCGAGCTCAAGGCAGCCTTTCGCAGGCTCGCAATGCAGCATCACCCAGATCGCAATCCGGGCGACAAGGAATGCGAGCACCGGTTCAAGGAAATCAACGAGGCCTATGACGTACTCAAGGACGGCGACAAGCGCGCCGCCTATGACCGCTTCGGCCACGCTGCGTTCGAGCATGGTGCGGGCGGCTTCGCCCACGGTTTCGGCGCCGATTTCGGGTCCACTTTTGCCGATATCTTTGAAGGCATTTTTGGCATGGCGGGCGGCCGTGGCCGCAGCTCTGGCCGCGAACGTGGGTCCGATCTTCGTTACAATATGGAGATTACGCTCGAAGAGGCCTTCATTGGCAAAACGGCGCAAATTCGAATTCCGACCTCCGTGACATGCGAAGCTTGTTCGGGAAGCGGCGCTAAGGCAGGTACCAGGCCAAAGCCATGCGGGACCTGTGGCGGCGCGGGCAAAATTCGGCATGCGCAGGGATTTTTCACGCTGGAGCGCACCTGCCCCGCCTGTCATGGGCGCGGCCAGGTGATCGAAGATCCTTGCAAAATGTGCGGCGGCGGCGGCCGGGTGACGCGCGAACGCACGCTTTCGGTCAATATCCCGACCGGGGTGGAGGACGGCACGCGCATCCGGCTGGCCGGAGAAGGCGAGGCAGGGCTGCGCGGCGGTCCACCCGGCGATTTGTATATCTTTCTCGAGGTCGCGCCGCATGAATTTTTTCAGCGCGATGGCGCCGATTTGCATTGCAGGGTGCCGATTTCGATGGTGAGCGCGGCGCTTGGGGGAGAATTCGACGTCCCGGCGATCGATGGCAGCAAGGTGCGGGTCAAGGTCCCGGCAGGCACGCAGACGGGACGCCGCTTCCGGCTGGCTGGCAAAGGTATGCCGGTCCTGCGCGCGAAACAAACCGGAGATATGTACGTTCAGGTAGCGGTGGAAACACCGCAAAGCTTAACCAAACCTCAACGTGAACTGCTGGCGGAGTTCGAAAAGCTGTCTTCGGAAGAAACGCAGCCGGAATCGGCCGGTTTCTTCAGTCGAGTCAAAGAGTTTTTGGATGGTCTTGGGAGTCGGAGCAGTAGCCAGTCGCGTCGGCCATCTTGACCCTCTGCCTTGGTCCCTATACCCGTAGTAATTGCGGCGGGACCCGCCGCGCTTTTGTACGCGTGACCTCGCATCAATGCCTTCGCATTCATTCGCCCGCGTCGAAAAAAAGAGTCTCCGTCTCGACGACGAGGTTAAATTTATTCGCTCCTGGATCGAGAAGCCGATTTCAACTGGCGCGGTGATGCCATCGAGCCGCGTACTTGCGCGAGCCATGGCGCGCTATGTCGATCCGGAATCGAATGGCCCGGTCATCGAGCTTGGTCCCGGCACCGGCCCGGTGACGCAGGCACTTGTCAGACAAGGAATCGATCCGGCGCGGTTGGTCCTTGTCGAATTCAATCCGGACTTCTGCCGACTCTTGCGCGCGCGCTATCCGGCGGCGACCGTCGTGCAAGGCGATGCATACCGCCTTCGGCGCCTGCTGGACGGCTATGTGGATGAACCGGCTGCTGCGGTGGTCTCGGGCCTTCCGCTTGTTACAAAGCCATTGCGCACGCGCTTGCGCCTGATTTCCGATGCGATGACGCTGCTAGCCGCCGGCGCGCCCTTTGTACAATTCACCTATGCCATGGTCCCGCCAATCCCCAAGGGGTTATCCGGGGTGCGAGCGGAAGCCTCAGAATTGATCTGGATGAACCTGCCGCCTGCGCGCGTATGGGTCTATCGCGGCCGCTGATGCTGTGGTGTCATGCCCGCGAACGCGGGGCTGTTGATGCCGATCCCTAAAATTCTTGTCTTCCCGGGCTCTACGCGGGCCGGTTCACATAACGTGAGATTGGCTGCCCTGGCGGCAAAAGAGCTGACCTTGCTCGACGTCGACGTGACGCGCATTTCGCTCGCCGACTATCCCCTGCCGATCTATGACGCCGATGCGGATGCACGCGCCGGCCAGCCTGTCAATGCAGTCAAACTGAAACACATGATCATGGCGCACCAGGGAATTTTCATTGCCAGTCCGGAATACAGCGCGTCAGTAACGCCGCTTCTCAAAAATGCCGTCGATTGGGTGTCGCGCGTGCGCGAGCGTGGGGATTCTACCTATGCCGCTTTCAAGGGCCGTGCGTTCGCAATAGCGTCGGCTTCCCCGGGCCGCGCGGGCGGGCTGCGATCGCTCATGGCGCTGCGGCAAATTCTGGAACTTGGCTGTGGCGCGCTGGTAATACCCGAGCAAGTCGCGATCCAGCGCGCTGACACCGCTTTCGACGAGATGGACAACATTGCAGACATTGGCATTGCCAATCTGTTTCGGGCCCAGCTTGAACGCCTCGTGGAAATGGCGCGACTAATGGCGAAAAAAGGATGATCGCGTCGTTGGACCCCCGCGAACGTCTGATCGTCGCCCTCGACGTGCCATCAACAGCGGCGGCGGAGGCCCTGGTGTCGCGGCTCGGCGAGTCGGCCTGGTTTTACAAGATCGGCTATCAGCTCGCCTTCGCCGGTGGTCTCTCTCTTGCAGCGGAGCTGATTGCGGCCGGCAAGCAGGTTTTTCTCGACCTCAAGCTGCATGACGTTAGTAATACGGTGGCGAGGGGCGTCGAAAGCGTCGCCCAATTGGGCGCAACCTTCCTAACCGTGCACGCTTATCCGCAAACCATGAAGGCGGCCGTCGAGGGCAAGCAGGGATCGAAGCTGCGGCTGCTCGCGGTAACGGTCCTGACCTCGTATGACGATGCGGATCTTGCTGCTGCCGGATATGAACTGAACGTGAAAGAGCTCGCCGCAGCCCGCGCAGAGCAGGCACGCGATATTGGCCTTGATGGACTCGTTTGCTCCGCGGAAGAGGCTGCGGCGCTGCGCAACATTGTCGGCCGCGGCATGGTTTTGGTGACTCCCGGCATCCGCCCAGCCGGCAGCGCCGGTGGTGACCAGAAACGGATCATGACCCCGGCACGAGCAATAGAAGCCGGCGCCGATTATCTGGTGGTCGGCCGTCCAGTACTAGAGGCCGGCGACCCGAAAGCGGCCGCCGATGCAATCGTGGCCGAGATCGACAAGACAAAAGTTCATGGGAGGGCGTAGGAATGGCCAAGGGCTATTGGATCGGACGCGTGGATGTGAAGAACGATGAGGGTTACAAGCCTTATGCCGCGGCCAACGCATCTATCTTGAAAAAATTTGGTGGACGATTCATCGTGCGCGCCAGCAAATTTGAATGCCCCGAGGGTTCCGCCCGCTCGCGCAATGTGGTGATCGAGTTTCCAGACTACGCCGCCGCGCTAGCCTGCTATCGCTCGTCTGAATACCAGGCAAACATCAAGGTGCGGCAGCCGCATTCAACGGCCGATATCGTCATTATCGAGGGCTATGACGGCCCCCAGCCATAGTGCCTTTTGCGCCCTAGCGCGCTATACCCACGCCAACGTTTCGGAGAAAAACCGATGGCGGAGATGCGGCTCGTAGTCGCCGGCGCCGGCGGGCGAATGGGCCGCACACTGGTGAAAGCGATCACTGAAAGCAAGGAATTTTCGCTCGTGGGCGCCTTGGAGGATGCGCGCTCGCCGCTGATCGGCTGGGATTCGGGCACGCTCGCAGGCATGCCGGCAAATGGCGTCAAGCTGGTTGGCGATGCTGCGCCGCTGGTGTCGAAAGCGGACGCGATCATCGATTTCACTGCGCCCGTCGCGACCGTTGCCTTTGCCGCACTCGTCGCGAAGGAAGGCAAGGTCCACATTGTCGGAACCACAGGACTGAGCCCGGCCGACGAAGCAAAGATCAAGGATGCCGCAAAACGGGCCGTAATCGTGAAATCAGGGAACATGAGCCTTGGCGTCAACCTGCTTGCCGCGCTGACCAAGCGCGTGGCGCGAACGCTCGACCAATCCTTCGACGTCGAAATCCTTGAAATGCACCACAAGCAGAAAGTCGATGCGCCGTCTGGCACCGCCCTGCTGCTCGGGCGTGCAGCGGCTGACGGTCGCGGCATCGATCTCGACAAGCAGTCTGTAAAAAGCCGCGAAGGCCATACGGGCGCGCGCAAGTCGGGAGATATTGGTTTTGCGGCCCTGCGCGGTGGCAGCGTGGTAGGCGAGCACAGCGTGATTTTCGCCGGCCCGGCTGAGCGTCTTGAGCTGACGCACAAGGCCGAGGATCGGATGATCTTCGCGCGCGGTGCCTTGCACGCGGCGCGCTGGGCTCGCGATCAAAAAGCCGGGCTTTATTCGATGATGGATGTTCTGGGACTGAGGGATTTCTGAGGATAGAAATGACCGATCGGCTTCTCGTACTCGTGCGTCATGGCCAGAGCGAGTGGAACCTGAAAAATCTATTCACCGGATGGCGCGACGTTGATCTGACCGAAAAAGGTGTCGCGGAAGCGCGCAACGCGGGCCGCAAATTGAAGGCGCAAGGAATCAAGTTCGACGTCGCTTTCACATCGTCGCTTAAACGGGCGCAGCGGACGCTCGATCTGATACTAGAGGAGCTGGGCCAGACTTCGATTCCCGTTTTCAAAGATGAGGCGCTCAATGAGCGCGACTATGGCGATCTCGTGGGGCTGAACAAGGACGACGCGCGAAAAAAATGGGGCGAGGAGCAGGTGCACATTTGGCGCCGATCGTACGACGTGGCGCCGCCCGGCGGCGAAAGCCTCAAGGATACGCTTGCACGCACCTTGCCCTACTACGTCACGGAAATACTTCCCCCCGTGCTGCGTGGCGAACGCGTGCTTGTATCCGCGCACGGCAATTCGTTGCGCGCGTTGGTGATGGTCCTAGACAAGCACACGCCTGAGAGCATCATCAAGCTCAATCTGGAAACCGGCGTCCCCATGATCTACCGGCTCAACGCCGACTCTACAGTGGCCTCGAAGCTGGATCTGGCGGCCTGACTTAGGCGGCTGCGACCATTCCCGCTTCCCAACCGAGCATGGCACGTTTTCGGGTGATGCCCCAATGATAGCCGGTGATGTCGCCGTCTTTTCCGATAACGCGGTGGCATGGCACCACGAAGCAGATCGGATTTTTCCCGACCGCTGCGCCGACCGCCCGCGCGGCCTTCGGGGAACCGGCTTTCGCGGCCAGATCTGAATAGCTGGTGAGCCCGCCCATCGGAATATCCAGCAGCTTTTCCCAAACGCGGACTTCGAAGTCGGTGCCAATCAGGACAACGCGCAGAGGCTGGTTCTTGCGCCACAAAGCCGGGTCGAAAATACGACGCGCGGTGGCGGCTGTGGCCGCGAAATCCTCGACATAGCGGGCCTTTAGCCAGCGCGCCTTCATATCCTTAAGCGCTCCCCGTTCCTTGCCGGGATCTGCAAGCGCCAGGCCGGCCAGACCGCGCGGCGTTGTCATCACCAGGGCCATGCCGAACGGACAAGGATGAAACCCGTAGGTGATCGTCAGTCCTTCGCCGCCTGCTTTCCATTCTCCGGGCGACATGGCCTCGTGAGTAACGAACAAATCGTGCAACCGGCCTGGACCCGACAGGCCGACTTCGTAGGCGGTATCAAGAATGCTTGCAGAGGAGCGTAACAGTTCACGCGCGCGGTTGAGCGTCAGGGCCTGCAGAAATGCTTTAGGGGTGAGGCCGCACCATCGCCGGAACAGGTGATGCAGATCGGTCGCCGACACACCGGCAGCGTTTGCGATGACATCGATCTCAGGCTGGGCACGCCAGTTTCCGCGAATATGCGCAATCGCGCGGCGGACGACGTCATAGTCTGCGGCCGCGGTCGAAAGCGGTGCGAACTCGGTGAAGCGGTCGGTTAGTCCGGATCTTGCAAGGTTCATGTTCATGACCGCTATTTAGGACAGCGGGCAGCGCCCAACCACCCGATTTCTGGCTAGTCGAACACGGTTCTCGTTGGCCCGCGCCGCGCCTCGTTGAGCGCTTTTCCAAGTTCCCTGGCGAAATCCGCCTTCTCGTCGGGACTCAGAAAGCTCGCGATCGACAGCTTTTTCCCTCGCGATATCAAAAACAGCCGTCAATTCCGAAGTCTTCGATCTCGATCTTGTCCAGCTTCACCCAAAGCGGATTCAGCACCCACTCGCGCACGCGGCCGAGATGACTCACCTTGCGAACCCTGAGCTCGGAACAAGTTACGGTTACCTGCTCGTAGGCTTCCGCATGGCGGTAATTGAGCCGGAATGCCCAGTACAACAGCAGCGCGTCGAGTCCACAGAACCCGAATACCGGCCAGGCTCCGAGCACCAGAAAGAGCATGCCGGTTATGAAGCTCGCCAGCCCAAACAGGATCATGAGAATCAGAAAACCGATGCGGCCAAGCGAGCGATGTGGCGTCAGCGTTGCCGAAAAGATCGTGGGTTCAAGCTCGTTGCCGTTGTCGGGGTGCATCGTGCCCAGTATACCGAAATCATGGTGAAAAAGCCTGTCCGCGGGGGGAGCGCACGCAATCGGACGCTACGTCCGCGGAAGCGCACAAAAGTGAAGCCGGAGCCAAAGCAAGTCGCCGCCGATCTCAAGGCCGCTGCCGGCGAGCTGCCGCAATGGACACCGGCGCGGATCGAAGAGGCATTCCGTCGGTTCAAGGCTGCCAATCCCGAACCCAAGGGAGAGCTCCAGCACATCAATCCGTTTACATTGCTGGTAGCGGTCGTGCTCTCGGCGCAGGCCACCGATGCCGGCGTCAACAAGGCGACGCCAGCCCTGTTTGCGCTCGCTGATGACCCCGCAAAAATGATCGCCCTGGGTGAAAAGCGCGTTCGAAATCTTATAAAGACCATTGGTCTTTACCGGACCAAAGCGAAAAACGTGATTGCATTGTCGCGAAAACTTCTCGCCGAGCATGGCGGACAAGTGCCGCGCTCGCGCGAAGCGCTGGAGGCCTTGCCGGGCGTCGGTCGCAAGACCGGCAACGTCGTGCTCAATATTGCTTTTGGTGAACCGACCATCGCCGTTGACACCCATATTTTTCGCGTTGGCAACCGCACCGGAATGGCCACCGGCAAGACGCCATTCGAGGTCGAGATGAAATTGGAGCAGGTGGTGCCGGCTGAATACAAGCCTCTTGCCCACCATTGGCTTATTTTGCACGGGCGTTACACTTGTGTCGCGCGCAGGCCGTTGTGCGAGAAATGCATCATCAGCGACCTTTGCCAATGGCCGGGAAAAACCGTCGCTTAACGTAAGTTCGGGAGAGGCGTATGGAAGGCAGCAATCGCGGCGGGGCCACGCTTGTCGATCACGCCGATCCGAAAGTGTGGTTCGAGCGTGCGAAACTTCCGGTCAAGTCCGCCGCCTGGCACAAGAGCGGATTTCGCATCAGTGGCAACTTCAAACGCGACGTCGCCGCGGGCGGCAAATATTGGCGCGTGGGTGCTGATCTGCTCTCCAAGCTTCCGAATAAATCAAGGCGCAGCTCCGAGGAGAAACTGGCGGCGGAACTCATACTTTCAGCTTGTCGGCGGGCACGGGAGGATTTTCTACAGCGGCATGCCGGGACCGTCTACCGCAAGCTGACCAAGAATCTCACCGATTTCGTGCGTGTCGATGATCTCGTCTATGGCGCCGCCAGGCTGGTTCCAGGATTGACGCCGACGCGCAAACAGGTCGACGCGGAAAGTTCGCTGATGCAGGCCGAAAAGGAGGGGGTCGAAGTCGACCAAGGTATTTTCCTCTCGCAGGTCCTCGCCGTGCCGGATGCAGGCATGCACCTGTGCAAATCGATGCTGCTTGCGAAGCCTGAGGCCCTCGAGCGCACGGCCGAGTTCGTCAAAAGCGGCACGATCGATTTTGGTCCCGCCAAGGTCGAGCGAGAGGGCAAAGCGGCAGTCGTCTCGGTCTGCAATCCGCGATTTCTTAATGCCGAAGACGACAGCACGCTTGATGACACGGAGACCGCCGCGGACATCGCCATGCTCGATCCGATGAGCGAAATTTGCGTGCTGCGCGGCGGGGTGGTGGACCATCCCAGGTACCGCGGCCGCAAGGTTTTTTCCGCAGGCATAAACCTGACGCATCTCTATCGCGGAAAGATTCCTTACCTTTGGTACATCCGCCGCGATATGGGCGTCGTGAACAAGATGTTCCGGGGCCTCGCGCTCGTCAACTCAAACCCGGACGAGATTTATGGAGGCACGCGAGAAAAGCCGTGGATTGCCGGCGTCGACGTTTTCGCGATCGGTGGTGGCTGCCAGTATCTTCTTGCCATGGATTACGTTGTCGCCGGCAGCGATGCATACATGACCCTGCCTGCACGCAAAGAGGGCATCATCCCCGGCGGTGCCAATTTGCGTTTGACGCGTTTCGTTGCTGCGCGCGCGGCGCGGCAGGCCATCATGATGGGCCGTCGCTTCGAGTGCGACAGTCCGGAAGGACGCATGATTTGCGATCTCATTGTGCCGCCCGGTGAGTTGGACGCAGTGATCGCCCGCGTGATCGACGATTTCACCGGCTCCGGCGTGGTGAGCGCGGCGGGTAACCGGCGGGCATTCCGCGTGGGCGAAGAACCATTGGATACATTCCGCCGCTACATGGCCGTCTATTGCCGTGAGCAGGCCTATTGCCATTTCAGCCCGGCTCTCATCGCAAATCTTGAGAAGCACTGGAACGCCGCGCAGCGGAAAATCTAACGACGACAGTCACATCGAGAGGACGCATGCCGCGTTTGCAGCTCAAGGGCATCAACCTCACGCCGCGCCGCGATACATTCGATGCGATCGAGACGGCATCACGCGACGAGATCGGCGCGCTTCAACTCAAGCGGCTCAAAGCGACGGTCAGTCGCGCCTACTCTGGCGTCCCACACTACAAAAAAGCTTTCGACGCGGCGGGAGTGCACCCAAATGACCTTAAGTCTTTGAATGATCTAGAGAAATTACCGTTCACCACCAAGGACGATCTGCGTACGCACTATCCGTTCGGGATGTTCGCCATCCCGCGCGAGCAGGTGCTGCGCGTGCATGCCTCATCGGGCACCACCGGCAAGCCGACAGTGGTCGGCTATAGCCGGAACGATCTCGACACCTGGGCCGTAGTGATGGCGCGCTGCATGCGCGCCGCGGGATGCCAGCGCGGCATGCTGGTACAGAATTCCTACGGGTACGGGCTGTTCACCGGCGGGATCGGCTTTCACTATGGTGCCGAGCGGCTCGGCATGACGGTTGTGCCCGTTTCGGGCGGCATGACCGAGCGACAGGTGCGCCTGATCGCGGATTTCAAGCCGGACGTCATCTTCGTCACGCCAAGCTACATGCTTGCGATCCTCGACGAATTCCGCGCGCAGGGCCTCGATCCCCGGCGAAGTTCGCTCAAGATTGCGATGTGCGGCGCCGAACCGTGGACCAATGCCATGCGCGCTGAGATCGAGGACGCATTCGATCTGCACGCCATCGACAACTATGGATTGTCGGAAATCATCGGCCCCGGCGTTTCCTGCGAATGCATCGAAAGCAAGGATGGACCGCATATCTGGGAAGATCACTTTTACCCCGAGGTCATCGACCCGGCGACAGGCCAGGTGCTGGCGGATGGCGAAGCTGGCGAGCTGGTTTTCACGACACTCACCAAAGAAGCGATGCCGATCGTGCGCTATCGCACACGCGACCTTTCCCGCTTGTTGCCGGGCACAGCGCGGTCGATGCGCAGAATGGAGAAAGTCACCGGCCGTTCCGACGACATGATGACCGTCCGCGGCGTGAATGTGTTTCCCAGCCAGATCGAGGAGATCATTGTCAAGGACCAGCGCCTGGCACCGCATTTTGTGATCGAGCTGCGCAGGGCCGACCGGCTCGACGAAATCACCGTCGTTGTCGAGGCGAGGGCAGATGCGGACGCCGCCATCTTTGCCACGTGCGAGGGCGACCTCGCTCAACGTATCAAGGCGCTGATCGGCGTGACAGCGACCGTGCGTATGGTCAGCCCCGGCACGGTCGAGCGTTCAATTGGCAAGGCCAGGCGGGTGATCGATCTGCGGCCGAAAAGCTGAGTGTCAGCGCGGCAGCGCCACTAACGCCGCCGGCGAGCCGGACAATTTCTTGTGCATGTGGACCATGAAGGCCATGGCAAAAACCGGCGTCGCAAAATTGAGGATGGGTATCGACACGAAAGCGGCGATGACCATGCCTGCAACAAACAGATAGATCGCGTTGGCTTTACGGATCGCTTTCGCCTCGTCCGGTGGACGAAAACGCATGGCGGCCAACTCGAAATATTCACGTCCCAGCAAATACGAATTCGCCAGAAACAGCATGATCACGCCCAGGCCTGCCACGAGAAAAAACGGCAGCGCGCACAGGTAGACGAGAAGAGCCAGCAAAGCGACCTTCAGGCCTTCGACCACGGCGAGCAGGACTGGTAGGGCATGGCCGACCGGTTCGCCTGGGTAATGCTCGCGCTCGACGGCCTCACCGACTTCATCGACAAAGAGGCTGCCGACAAATGCGCTCACAGCGGGCATGAGAAACAGCGCGCCGGTGATGATGCCCAAGCCCGCCATGATCGAAAGCAGCCAGGCAAGCGCAGACCAGACGGCGTGCGGCGCCATGCCGGCGGTTTGCTCGGCCCAATTGGCGCCAGTTTCCGCCCACGCTGCCAGCAGGCGGTATAGCAGAACTCCGATGAAGACGATCAGGATCAGCGCGAGCCCAACTGCCTTGAGCAGCACACGACGCAAAGGCGGCGCGAACATCTGTGAAAGGGCTTTATAGGCGGCGTCAATCATCCCGGCACAGTTAAGGCGGGTTGCGGCGCTGAGCAAGGCCGCAATCCAGGCGACCGGGGAGAGCCTGTCGTCGTGCGCGGGGACCGCAGCAGGGATCGCTTCGGTGGCTGGGCGTTGCACGTCGGCCCAGGCCACCGCCTTGTAGTTGAAGCCGCGCACAATGGTTGGTTTGACCACTTCGAAATAGGGGGAGATATCGAAATCGCGCGGCGCATAGAGCGAGGAGTGGCGGATCTCTAGAATCTCCCGGCGCGCCGCCTTGCTCTCGACCAATGTCACTTTTGGCAGAATTGGATAGCGCACCGTTTCGAAGGCCTGCGCGATCAGCGCCGAGCAAATGATGCGCGTGGGGTGGCCGGACCCGAGCGCCATCATCCGGCGGCGCCAGCGCTGCGGCACCGGTAGCGGAAACAGATAGCGCATGAGGTCGATGATGTTCTTGAGGTCGTAGTCAAAGCCGATTCGTTCAGCGGCGTAAGCACAAACCCGTGCGCGATCCTCGTCGTCAAGCTGCGTCGGGCGGCAGATCCGGGTGTGGAAGCGGGCATATTTGGACAACGACGCGGCAATAACACCCTGTCCAAGATTGGCCTCGACCAGGACCAAAGGTTCGCCTTCGGGCGTCGCGCGATCGCCAATCGGGCCGACATACAACGCCGCATGCGACCAGGTGGACTGGGTGAGGTACTTGATGACGCCGGAGATGTGATTGTTTCCTTCGACCAGGAGCACGTCGCCCGGTTGCAGGGTCGCGCGGAGAGCATCGGGATCCGATGGCGTAAACGGCTCGTAGCCTTGCACGGGCTTTTCGAGATAGTGAGGCTAAAAGACGCCCGACTCCATCGACCATCCAACCCATGACCCATCCCCGGCGCCGGTCCTAGCGCTCTCGAGGTTCCCCTATGCTGAATGAGTTCCCCGCGTCTCTCTGTTCTGCAGGCACTAGTAAAAAGAAATTGCAATTTCGTTCATTACGCTGCTGCGGTTAGATGGTCGCAGCAGTTACGAATCGTTAGCCATAAAATTTGCCGCATCAGATGCGTTCAGGCATTCTGTCCGCGGATCAAGCAAGCCTTTGGATACCATGTGGGGGCTTAGCCGACGCTCGTTCCTCGCTGCCTCCGCGGCGTTTGTCGCGGCGCCTGCAGTCGTGCGCCCCCAAACCGCTGCTGAAACGGATGTGGCGATCATTGGTGCGGGAGCGGCGGGAATTGCAGCGGCGCGGCGCATTGCTGCAGCCAATCGCCGCTTTGTCTTGTTCGAGGCGAGCAATCGTGTCGGCGGTCGTTGCCTTACCGACTTGATGATTTTCGGCCTGCCCTTCGACCTCGGCGCGCATTGGATTCACCGCCCAGACACCGGCTCGTTTACCGGCTCAACCTCCACCAGCGGACTCGACATATATTCTGCGCCACGAGGGCAAACAGTTCGCATCGGTCCACGCAATGCGCGGGACGCGGAACTGGAAAGCTTTCTCGCCGCGTTGGTGCGATCGCGCCGGGCCATCGTCGATACCGGCCGCGGCAGAAACGACATTCCAGCGGCGCGGGCATTGCCCGGTGATCTTGGAGATTGGCGCGCGACCGCCGAATTCGTCCTTGGTCCGTTCGCTTATAGCAAGGATCTTTCGGCGATTTCAGCAATGGACATTGGGCGAGCCGGCGAACGGGAAAACGACGCCTTTTGCCGCCAGGGATACGGTGCCTTGTTGGCCAGCCTTGCAGCCGGCCTGTCCGTACGGTTGTCGACACCTGTCGCCCGCATCGAGTGGGACCGCAGTGGCGTAAATGTCGTTACGCCTAAAGGCTCAGCGCGCGCACGCACCGCCATCGTCACCGCGTCGACCAACGTGCTCACGGCGGAGAAGATTGCATTCAAGCCAGAATTATCGAGACGCCAGCTTGATGCCGCGTCGGCTCTCGCACTCGGCAGTTACGATCACATTGCGCTTGAGATGCCGGGCAATCCGCTCAATCTGCAACGCGACGAGCTTGTCTTGGAAAAATCATCGAACCGGCAGACCGCGGCCCTGCTCGCCAATGTTTCCGGCACCAGCCTGCATCTGGTCGAGGTCGCAGGAGATTTCGGCCGCGATCTGTCGGCGAAGGGCAAACCGGCGATGGTTGAATTTGTCCGCGATTGGCTGGGATCGCTTTTCGGCACCGCCGTAAAAACCAAGATCAGGCGCAGCCATGCCACCCAGTGGAACGACGAGCCGTTTGTACTGGGCGCAATGTCGGCGGCGACACCCGGCGGAGCGGATGCGCGCAGGACCCTGGCAGAGCCAATAGGCGGCCGTGTGTGGCTTGCCGGCGAGGCCCTGCACGAAACGCAATGGGGCACGGTGAATGGCGCGTGGGACTCGGGTCAGCGCGCGGCGGAAGCAGCCTTGCGGCAGATCGGCGCCTTGAAGAGTCCCGACGAGGAAAAGCCAACCCACCGCACCAAGCAGCGCGGCCGCCGCGGAGTGAACGATTGATATCGATGCGGTCGAAGGCGCTAGTGGCGTGGTCGAGCGGCAAGGACAGCGCATGGGCGCGGCATGAAGTGCGTCGCGCGGGCGATCTCGAAATTATCGGCGCTTTG
>DASXST010000159.1:0-13316 GCA_036505835.1 Pseudolabrys sp.
AATGCCGATGCGATCTTCGTCTACCTCAACGAAGAAGAGAGCGCGCGCTTCCTGCGCGAAGCGAGGAAGCAGGGTCTCAACAAGCCTCTGATTGGCGAGACCACCTTGCTTGGGCAGAAAGTCATTGATCTCGCCGGCGGCGCGGCCAACGGCGTGCGTGGCCACGTGGGCCTAACCATCGATGCGCCGATCCCGGCCGTGCAGGAGTTCGCCGAACGTTTCAAGAAGCGCTACAACTATGCCTGCGATCACAACGGCATCAAAGGCTACACCGGCGTCTACTTCATCAAGCACGTAACCGAGAAGATTGGCAAATTCGACAGCAAGGCCTTTGCCGAAGCCGCTCACGGCATCACCATTTCGCCCCAGGACGAACCGGGCATCCTGATGGAGGCCACCTGGGACAAGAATGGCGACATCGACCGCATCAGCTTTTTAGGCGAGGTCGTCGACGGCAAGCAGAAGATCGTCGAAACCTTGCCGAAGCTCGGCAAGTAATCATCTCATCGAGTTCCTTCCGCCTGGTCCACGTGACCGGGCGGAAGTCAAAGGCCCTCGGCAATGGCCTCCTTTATTCAGCTGCTGGTATCCGGCCTCGCGACCGGCGCGATTTACGCGCTGATTGCCGTGGGATTCACGCTGCTCTGGCAGACCTCCCAGACGATCAATTTCGCGCAGGGCGAGTTCGTCATGCTGCCTGCCTTTTTCGTCCTGGCTGCCATGAATGCCGGCGCGCCGTTCTGGCTGGCGGCGCTGATCGGCATTGCGTTGTCGATCGTCATCCTCGGACTCCTGTTCAAGGTCATCATTGTCGATCCAATGCTGAAGTACGGGGTGCTGCCGTTGGTTATTTCAACCATCGCGTTGTCACTGTTCCTCAAAGAAAGCGCCAAGGACTTTTACAGCTCGCAGGCGCAACCGTTCCCCGCGCTCGTGCCGCCGACCGATCTGCACATTTTCGAGGCGGTGGTCTCGACCCAGAGCCTGGTCGTGCTGGCGATCGCCATCCTTACCGTCGTCGCTTTGAACCTCCTGCTCAACAAGACGCGGGTCGGACGCCAAATGCAGGCGACCGCGCAGAATCCGACCTTGGCGCGCATTCTGGGCGTTCCAGTGCGGCAGATGGTCCTCTACACGTTTCTGCTGAACGCCGTGCTCGTTGCGATCGCATCGATCTTGGTAAGCCCGATCTACCTCGCCAAATTCACCAATGGCGAGACGCTCGGGATGGCCGCGTTCATTGCGGCGATCATCGGTGGATTTAATCAGGTCCGTGGCGCCATTCTCGGCGGTGTCATTCTTGGCGTGCTCGATAATCTGTCGGCCGCCTACATCTCTTCGCAATATCGAGGCGCCTTTCCACTGATCATTCTCATTATCGTCATCCTGTTTCGACCTCAGGGCCTGCTGGGTCGGCTCGAGGAGCGCACGGTATGACGCGCATGGGCGCCATAATCGTTGGCCTCGGCGCGATTGCCGCAATCGCGGCACCTTTTTTTCTCAAGCCGTTTGGCATTTTCCTGATTTCAACCTGGGTGGTGCTCACGATTGCGGCCATCGGCCTGAATTTGACGCTCGGCTACGCCGGGCAGATTTCGTTGGCGCAGGGCGCTTTCGTCGGAATAGGCGCTTATACGGTTGCGCTGCTGACACCGTTGGGGGTGCCGTTTTTCATTGCATTTCTTGCGGCCGGCCTTCTGTCCTTTGCCGTGGGTTGGCTTCTTGGCTATCCGGCGTTGCGCGTGCAGCACCACTACCTGGCCTTCGTCACATTGGCTTTCACGACGCTCGTCTTCCTTGTGCTGCGCAACGAGGAATGGCTGACCAACGGCATTTATGGAATTACCGGGACCGCACGTCCGACGCTGTTCGGATGGAAGACCACCGCGGCGCGCGATTTCTATTTCCTGTGTCTCGGCGTTCTTGCCGTGCTTTCGGCTGCGATCTGGTGGATGCTTCGCTCGCCCTGGGGCCGGGCCTTTGTTGCCCTGCGCGAAAATCCGATTCGCGCGCTGTCGCTCGGCCTCGATACCCGACGATATACCTTGATGGCATTTGCCATCGGTTCAAGCCTTGGCGGCCTTTCAGGCGCGCTGCATGCTCCGCTGGTCCAATTCATCGAGCCGAACTCATTTGCGCTCGGCCTGTCATTCAACCTGTTGCTCATGGTGATCGTCGGCGGCAGCGGCTATTTCTTCGGGCCGTTTGTGGGCACGCTGATCGCGGTGCTGCTGCCGGAGTGGCTTCGCATCACGCAGGGCTATTACCTGCTTCTGTATGCCGCCGCGATCATGGTCATGATGGCGTTCTGCCCATCCGGGGTGTTTGGCCTTATTGAGCGCGCGCGCGTCGCTTTGGTTGGCCGGCGCAAGGAGCCCGCGACCTCAACGCTTGCAGAAGGCGCCGGACCATGACTTCGGTGCTTGCAGTCTCGAATCTGCGCAAGACATTCGGCGGCATCACCGCCGTCGACAGCGTGTCGTTCGAGGTCCGTGACGGGGAAATCCTCGGGATTATCGGGCCGAACGGGTCAGGAAAATCCACATTGTTCAATTGCGTTCTCGGCCAGTTGCGGCCGACCGCGGGCGAAGTCCGGATCGACGGCAGGCCCACGACCGGAATGCGGCCCTGCGATCTCAATCGGCTCGGCGTAAGCCGGACTTTTCAATTGCTGCAGGTCTTCCCTCAGCTTTCGGTACGCGACAATCTCATTCTTGCCGGCCAGGAACATCAGGGCTCAATGGCGTCGCGCCTGTTCGGGCGATCGGATGCGGGGCTCGGTGGCGCTGCCGAAAAAATGATTGAATTCTTTCGCCTGTCGCATCTCGCCGATGAACAGGCCGGCTCGCTGAGCTACGGGCAGCAAAAGCTGCTCGATGCGGCCATGGCCTTCATGGCCGGGCCACGCCTTGTCCTGCTCGATGAACCGGCGGGGGGCGTGAACCTCACCATGCTCGGAAATTTGCGCGAGAGGCTTCAGGCCTATCACGCCGAGCGCAAAGCGACGTTTGTCGTCATCGAGCACCAGATGGAATTCGTCATGGCCTTGTGCACGCGGGTACTCGTTCTGGCGGAAGGGCGCATCATTGCCGAGGGTGCCCCACATGACATACGGCGCAATCCGCTGGTGATCGAGGCCTATCTGGGACACTGAAATGAATTCCGAAACGGTGCTTGTCCTCGACAGCGTCTTCGCCGGCTACGGCAAGATGACGATCTTAAATGGGACAACCGCGCGCATTCGCCGGGCTGCGATCACGACCGTGATCGGGCCCAACGGCGCCGGCAAGTCGACGATGTTCAAGACGATTTTCGGACTGTTGCCGGTGCGCAGTGGAACGATCTCATTTGATGGCCGTGACACCACGAATTTCACGCCACGGCAGGTCCTTGACGCCGGGGTCGCCTACATTCCGCAAGGCCGCAATATCTTTCCTGAACTGAGCGTGCAGCACAATCTGGAGCTCGGCGGTGTCGCTCTGTCCGATCAGGCGAGCCTGCCGGCCCGCATGGACAAAATCATGCATCGCTTTCCGATGCTGCGCGAGAAAGCGGGGGCGCAGGCGTCCACACTGTCCGGCGGGCAGCAAAAGATGCTCGAAGTTGCACGCGGGCTCCTGCTCGATCCAAAGCTGATCCTGATCGACGAGCCCTCCATCGGCCTGTCGCCGCTGATGGTGCAGGAGGTGTTCGCGATTCTCAAATCTCTGCGCGACAACGGAGTGACGATTCTGTTGATTGAGCAGAACGCAAAGCAGGCCTTGCAGATCTCCGACTACGGCCTCGTGCTTGAACAGGGACAGACCCGGATAGAGGATTCTGCCCCGAAGATTCTCGCCGACCCGCGCATCGCCCAGCTTTTTCTCGGCGGCGGGCTGGCGCAGGCGGAGCGCGTGTCATGAGCGGGCGCCGGGTACTGCTCGGACTGATTGGCGCGAACATCATGGGGTCACTGTCGCCGGTGCTGTTTGCGGACGCCTTTGCGGCCGCAGGAATCGACGGCTTCTATCATTTGTTGGACGTCGACCGCCTGCGGGAGCGCGGACTGCCGCGGCTGCTCGAGGCGATCAAGGTCTCCGGATTTGCGGGGACAAACGTCACATATCCTTTCAAGCAGGAGATCCTTCCGCTCCTGGATGCGGTCGATCCGGAAGCCGCCCAGATTGGTGCGATCAATACCGTGGCAATTGCGCCCGATGGCCGCACCATGGGCTACAACTTCGACCGGCGCGGATGGCGCCATAGTTTTGAGGAAAGTATTGGCGTGGAGGGGGCGCAAGGTGCGACGGTCGTGCAGATCGGCGCCGGAGGTGCCGGACACGCGGTCGCATTTGCCCTGATGGATCTCGGCGTTGCGCTTCTCGTCGTGCACGACCGCGATGGCGCCCGTGCGAATACGCTCTGCAAGAATCTGGCAAAGCATTTCGGCGCGTCGCGCTGCCGGGTAGCGGGTGATCTCGAACGCGAAATCGCAGTGGCCGACGGGATCGTCAACGCGACGCAAATGGGCATGCGCGGTTTTGCCGGCAATCCTGTCCCGGTGTCCTCGCTCAAGCCATCGCATTGGGCTGCCGACGTCATTTATACGCCGGTCGATACCGAGTTCATCAAGGCTGCGGCGGCCAAAGGCGCGCGCGTGATGAGCGGCGATGGAATGTGCGTTCATCAGGCGGTCGAGGCATTCCGGTTATTTACAGGAATAACCCCCGACATCGCCCGGCTTCATCGCGCATTTGCGGCCGGATACGAGGCCCGCGAAGTAGCATTCAACGCAGCGAGTTGCGACAAAAGCGGAGGACAAAAACAATGAGAACATCGATTGCCACCGTTTGCCTCAGCGGCGGCTTGAACGAAAAGCTAGCAGCGATTGCGGCGGCTGGCTTTCGCGGTGTCGAAATTTTTGAGAGCGATCTGCTCTCCTATAACGGCACGCCGGCTGACGTGGCCCGAGAAATGTCCGACCGGGGACTGCGCGCAATCACCTTTCAGCCATTCCGCGATTTTGAAGGCATGCCCGAGCCGCAACGTCAGCGCACATTCGATCGCGCCGAGCGCAAATTCGATCTCATGCAAGAGCTCGGCTGCGATTCACTGCTCGTCTGCAGCAACGTTTCGCCGGACTCCCTTGGCGGCATAGACCGCAGCGCGACGGATTTTCACGAGCTTGGCGAACGGGCAGCGAAGCGCAGCCTGCGCGTTGGCTTCGAGGCGCTCGCCTGGGGACGTCACATCAATGATTACCGGGATGCCTGGGAAGTCGTGCGGCGCGCCGACCACCCGGCGATCGGGCTTGTTCTCGATAGTTTTCACACTTGCGCCCGCAAGACGGACCTCAAGGCGCTGCATGCGATTCCGGGCGATCGCATTTTTCTCGTTCAGCTGGCGGACGCTCCGTGGCTGGAGATGGACGTCCTGAATTGGAGCAGGCATTTCCGCTGCTTTCCGGGCCAGGGCGATCTGCCGCTCCTCGATTTCATGGCAGCGGTCCAGGCAACCGGCTACTCCGGCGATCTGTCGCTGGAGATTTTCAACGACCAGTTTCGCGCCGGTTCGCCGCGGTCGGTCGCGATCGATGGCCAGCGCTCGCTCGTCTATCTCCTGGACCAGTTGCGCAGCAAGAGTGGAAGAGCGGTTTCCGACGTTCCGCAAATGCCGCCGCGATCGAAATGTCTCGGCGTCGAATTCATTGAATTTGCGGTGGATGATCGTAGCGCGGATGAACTCGCCAGGCTTCTGGCCGGCCTCGGATTTCGCAACACGGCGCGTCACAAAACGAAATCGGTATCACGCTGGACCCAGGGGGCGATCAACCTTGTCATCAACAAGGAAAAAGAAGGTTTTGCGCACTCGCATTACATTACGCATGGGCCATCTGTTTGCGCCATCGGACTCATGGTTGATAGCGCGGCAGCCACTCTCGACCGCGCCGAGAAGCTTCGCGATACGCCTTTCCGTCAGAAGGTCGGTCCGGGCGAGCTTGAAATCCCCGCTGTCCGCGGCATGGGCGGAAGCCTGCTCTATTTCCTCGACCCGAGCAGCAAACTTGCCAAGGTCTGGGACATCGAGTTCGAGCCGGTGACGGCAAAAAATGGTGCCGATGCCGGCCTCACGGTTGTCGATCATATCTCGCAGTCGATGCACTACGAGGAGATGCTGTCGTGGCTTCTTTTCTATAGTTCGCTGCTTGACGTACAGAAAACGCCGCAGGTCGATATTACGGACCCCGGCGGCATTGTCCGCAGCCAGGTCGTGGAAACCGCAGACGGCACTCTTCGCATCGCTCTCAACGGTTCGCAAAGCACGCGGACGCAGTCATCGCGCTTCCTCAACGAGTACTTCGGTTCCGGTGTCCAGCACATCGCTTTCGGCACAAAAGACATTCTCGCGACTGCGGCTCGCCTGAGGGCAAAAGGTGTGGAGGTCTTGCGCATTCCCGATAACTATTACGACGACCTCGAGGCCCGGGTCGATCTCGACAACGCGCGCCTGAAGCTTCTGAAAGAGAACAACATCCTCTACGACAGGGACGACAGCGGCGAATATCTTCAGCTTTACACGAGGAGCTTCAAGGATTTGTTCTTCCTCGAACTCGTCGAGCGACGCGGCTACAAAGGTTTCGGCGCCATTAATGCGCCAATCAGACTGAACGCGCAGTCGCGGCTGGCGGGCGATCCTGCGGCTTCCGCCCTGTGACAGAACCCTTGCGCATCGCTGTCGTTGGGGCCGGTGCCATCGGGCGCCAGCATATCGAGCGGGTCCTAAAAAATCCGAACTGCCGGCTGACGGCGATCGTCGATCCGGCGCCCAATGCGGCCGAGATCGCCGCAAAAGCCGGCGTTAAGCTCGTTGGTTTGCTCACAGACGTGCTTGGGCGCGAACGTCCGGACGGCGTGATCGTGGCCACGCCCAATCGTCTGCATGTCGAACAAGGCCTCGCGTGCGTCGCGGCCGGCGTCCCGGCCCTGATCGAAAAACCGCTGGCGGATACGATCGAGTCTGGTGAGCGGCTCTGCGAGGCGGCCGAGCGCGCGAACGTGAAGCTGTTGACGGGGCATCATCGCCAGCACAATCCAATCATGGCGAAGGCGGCTGAGATCGTGCGCAGCGGCCGGCTCGGACGCCTGGTGGCTGTCGTTGGCACAACAATGTTCTGCAAGCCTGACCATTATTTCGAAGCGGGCCCGTGGCGAAGGCAGCCTGGAGGCGGACCACTGCTGATCAACATGGTTCATGAAGTCGGAAACCTGCGCTCGCTCTGCGGCGAAATCGTCGCCGTGCAAGCCTTTGCCTCGTCAGCGACCCGCAATTTTCTGGTCGAAGATACGGTTGCGGTCAGTCTGCGCTTTGCGAACGGGGTTCTGGGCACGTTCATGTTGTCCGACACCGCGGCTGCGCCGCGAAGCTGGGAACAAACGACGGGGGAGGATCCAGCCTTTTCTTCCTATCCTGACGAAGACTGTTACATCGTCGCCGGCACTCTTGGCTCGCTGGCGTTTCCAACCATGCGCTTGAGATTCTACGATGATCCGGCGCGACGGTCCTGGTCGAACCCGTTTGAAACCGAGACGATTGCCGTCGAACGGGCTGATCCGCTGACGCGGCAACTCGAAAATTTCTGCGCGGTGATACGCGGCACGGGAGAACCGGTGGTGAGCGCGCGCGACGGCTTGCAGAACCTGCGTGTCCTCGAGGCGATACAACGGGCCGCGCGCAGCGGACAAACGTGCACCGTCGCGCAGTAAACAACCCCTCCCAAAGCCGCAACGACTGATCGCAACCCGGCCAAACGGCCGGGGCAAACCTGGCCGTCCGGCCGGTAGTCTCGCCCTGCGGCATTTTCCATTCTGGCCACTATCTAAATAGACAGGAGTTGCCCCCATGAGCGACCAGCTGAACCCGCTTGCACAGCTCTCAAACGCCTTGGCCGCGCGGATTGACGCCGCAAGACCGATCATTGCGTCGATATCCCTGGCACGCGGGGGCCGGCTTACCGGTATCGTGTGGCGGCCCGATATCGTCGTCACCTCGGAGCAGTCGCTGTCCCGGCGCGACGAATTTGAAGTCCTGACGGCAAGCAGTTCGGTCATCGGAGCCAAGATCGCCGGTCGCGATTCTGGAACCAACATCGCGATCCTGCGTCTTCCGGCGCCGACTGCGTCGTTTTCGTTTGAAACAAGCGACGTCCGAACGGGCGCCGTCGCTATCGCGGTTGGAGCGGACGGAACTGGCGGCGCAAGCGCGCGCTTTGGAATTATCAATGTCCTCGGGCCCGAATGGCACAGCAGGCACGGTGGCCTGATTGATCAGCGCATCGAGCTCGATCTTCGCCTTGCCCGCAAAGAAGAAGGAGGCCCCGTTTTCGATATTGCCGGCCGCTTCATTGGCATGACGACCTTTGGGCCGCGCGGACAAGTTCTTGTTATCCCGAAGGCGACCCTGGAGCGCATCGTGCCGCGATTGCTTAAGGACGGCCGCGTTGCTCGGGGCTGGCTCGGTGTCGCATTGCAGGCCGTCGCCGTGCCCGAAGCGTTGCGGGAGGCCGCCAATCAGTCAGGCGGGTTAATGGTCATGTCGATCGTCAAGGACGGCCCCGCCGCACAAGCGGGAATCGTCGCCGGCGACATCATCTTGAGTGTAAATGGAACGCCGACGCATCCGTTTCGCAAAATCGCCAGACACTTTGGCTCCGAAAGCATTGGACGAAAAGCTGATCTCCGGGTCATCCGCGGCGGAGCCGTAATAACCGTGCAAACATCAATTGTGGAGCGACCCGCGGCATGAGCGTCGCGACTAAAAAATTGGCGGTCACTGGGCCACTCCGCATCCTCATCGATGCACGAGATTCCTCGCGACGCTCGGCGTTGAGCCGGCTGGTCGCCGAAACAGGACATATTGTTGTCGACGATTTGAAGTCGGCCGACGTTGTTCTCTTGGAGGGAAGCGATGTCTCGGCGGCTGATAGCCTTCCAGTGCTGGCCCTCGGCAACACCGATACTCGCGTCCAAGGGATGCTTTCGCGTGAGGCGAATGCGGAGCAAATCGATGCTGCTCTGAGAGCAGTGGCGGCCGGGTTGATCGTTCGCTCCTCGGCTGTCGAGAATATTGGTTTCGAATCAACACGTGAGAGCGACGCGCGTGCACTATTGACGCCTCGCGAACTCGATGTGCTGGCTGCGATTGCGGACGGTGATACCAACAAGACCATTGCGCGCCGATTGGGCATTTCGTTGCATACTGTGAAATTTCATGTCGAGTCGCTGTTTCGCAAGTTGGGCGCCCGTACCAGAACTGAAGCGCTCGCAAAGGCCTCTGAACGACGTCTTAGCGACACAATTACATTGTGATTGGTTTAGTCGCGCTGCGTGCGATAATTCGTGCGCGGAACTTTAACTGCATTTGAAGTTCTGGACTTGGTACAGTGACCTAAAATTGCAGGCCACAGGCCACGCGGTATTTCGTCCTTCCACCAGGCCAATCAAGCCATTCAGCGCGTCTTTGTACGATGAACCAGTTGTCTGTCCAGACCAGTTCGCACATGACGGTTCGGGCTCTGTTGTTGGGCGATCGAATCGATACGGCTGGACTTGAGCGTCACGACGTCCTGTCGACGACGCCCATGGCCTTTCGTATCGAAGGCGACGCATTCGTGGTGCTTTTCCGATATGGCGTTGTCGTCTTATTCGGCCTGACTCCATTTCAGGAGGACGAAATCATACGCAGCCTTGAGGGACGCATCATTGGACATTTTCCCAAAGCGGAGGAGGAAACGGCAGAGATCGAAATCGCGCCCGACAAAGATGAGCAAATCGCGCCGAATGGCACTATATCGCTCAAAGCACTAACTCCGGAGCACATCCTGATCATTGCCGACGCGATCGCGACCAGTTTGATCCTGGCGCATGACGAGCGCGATGTGAGCGCAGTCTTCGACGTCATCGAGCCATTGGCGCGCGAGCTGGCAGAACATGGCCGTACTCCCGGCGGCCGCCGGGCGATTTTGAAGCACATTGGAAATGCACTGCTCGTTCAGCAGCGCGTGTCGGGTCTTGTGGCTGTCGCCGAAAAGCCCGACGTGCTCTGGGAGAGAGCCGATCTCGAACGGTTTTATGTCAGGCTCGAGGACGAATACGAGTTGAAGGAACGCGCCGATTTATTGACTCGAAAATTGACGGTGATCTCGGACACCGCGAAGGCTCTTGCGGATATTATTGATACCGAGCGCTCGCTGCGCCTGGAGAGAATAATCATAGCGTTGATCCTTCTCGAGACTGTTATCATGGGATACCAGCTTTTTGTACACTAGAATGGACCCCTCCGGAAAAACCGTCATTGTTACCGGCGCGGGCAGTGGCATCGGACGCGCCCTGTGCGATGCGTTCCATCAAGCCGGTGCAAAAAAGATTGTCGTTTCGGACATCGACCGGCAGGCGGCCGAAGCTGTGGCAGGGCGCATCGGCGGTGCCGCAATATTGTGCGATGTGGCGGAGGAGGCGCAGGTCCGATCTTTGATCGAGAAAACCGAGGCCGAGTTTGGACCGATCGATCTTTATTGCTCGAATGCAGGTGTCGCGCTCGGCTTTTCTCCGCGGGTGGAAAATGCGGCAGCCGGACCAGAGGAACTTTGGGAACGGTCCTGGTCCATCAACGTGATGGGCCATGTCTACGCCGCGCGCCATCTTATACCGCGGATGAAGGCGCGCGGCGGCGGGTATTTGCTCAACACCGTCTCTGCTGCGGGTCTCCTCACTCAAATCGGAAGCGCGATTTATTCGACGACCAAACATGCCGCGGTCGGCTTTGCAGAGAATATTGCGATTGCTCATCGGGATGACGGCATCAAGGTATCCATTCTTTGTCCGCAGGCTGTGGACACGCCGCTATTGCACCTGCTTCCATCCGGTCCGCAATCCGCAGATGGTGTCTTGTCGCCAGAACAGGTCGCACAAGCTGCAATTCGGGGTCTCGAGCGCGAGATATTTCTGATCCTGCCGCACGCCGAAGTGGAGGGCTACATTCGAAGAAAGATGGAAGATCGAGACCGCTGGATCGATGGCATGGTGCGGCTGCAGCGTCGGATCTACGGCTCGCAATCTTGAGCGAACGTGGAAAGTTCAGTCTAGGTAATCAGCAACAACGCCCCACATAGGCCAAGCGCAAGAGTCCAAAGCAGATCAAGATTGATCCATCCGCGCGTGAGAAACTCGACGCCGATCCATCTGTAGACGACGATTGAGATGAGCGCGATCGCCGCCAGCATCGTTCCGGTGTGAACGGCGAGGGCAGCGAGCGAAACGGGCAAGGCGCTGCTCAACGTAAGTCCCTGTGCCGGCGACGCCGCGAGGCAAAGGGGCACCACCACCGGGATCAGCATCAGCCCGGCGCCATGCGCGCTCGCCATGAGAAACGACCACAACGCGAGACCTGCCATCCCCGTCTGCATGCCGATCCGCACGCGGCGGCGGTGACCGTACACGGCGTGCCAGATCGCCCAACCGATGAGCACGAGGCCGGCGACCCGAGCGAGAATTGTCCACTGCAGAACTAAGCCGAGCGCAAGAACCACGACCAGCACTGCAGCGACAGCCAATGCATGACCAATCGCGATCGGTATCAGCGACAGAAGCACCACGTTCTGGCTGTGCCGGTGCAGACCGAGCGCGACTGCAAACAGCCAGCCCATGGCCGGATTGATGCCGTGAAACAGTCCCAACCCGGCCAGCGCGAGCCAAGGTCCGAGCTGCGCGGGCGTATCACTCATGGATTCAATGCGACATTTCGCGCGCGGGGTGCGGCAAGCCTCTGTGGGGCTGCAACTGGAGTCAGGGATAACAGTACGAGTCCGAAGAGCAATCTCCGCCCTGCAGGCGGACCTGGTGCGGCAATTGGCCCTTCGGCCATTCGATGAAGAACTTCGGATCGAATGCGATGCCGCCCTGTGGATTTGCGTCCAGCTTGACCATCCAGCCGTCGAATCCGCCCTCGTAGAACTGCGGATCGATGGCGCCATACAGCGAATTGGTGAAATAGACGCGACGACCATCTCGGCTGATTTCCACCATTTGCGGGCCGCCACTGAGCTTGCCGTTTTTGGCTGCCGGGTGGCCTTCGCGCGAGACAATTCCCCCGATCCGAACCTTGCCGGTCAGCTTCGGATTGAAGGGATCGGATACGTCGTATTGTTGGAGATCGCCCGTCCCCCAACATGACACGTAGAGAAACCGGTCATCCATGGACAGATCGATGTCCGTCACCAGAGGCGGGCACGCTGCAAACGATTTAAGCACCGGCGGCAAACTATCGGCGTGAGCGGGTTCGGCCGGGATCGAGATGATTTTCTTGACCGCCCATTTGTTGCCGTCGCGATACCATGTCCAGATCGAGGAGGAGAGATCCTTCAAGCTGATTACGCAATTGACGAACCCATAGGCCTTGGTGGGGTCATGCGCCGGCCGAAGCTCGAATACAAGCTGGTGCTCCTCGCCGAAATCGATTTCCTGCAGATGCTTGCGTTTGGTGAGATCCCAGAAGTGGAGCTTACGGCCGTATTTGGAGCCGAGCAGGACTTCGGGAATAAGGCCGTTTTCAATTGTATCAGGCGTACCCCATTCGCTCGTCACCATCGTGTCGTAGCCGAGGTGCCACCAACCGTCATAGGCAAGTTGTTGCGGTCCACGGTCAACTTCCCAGCGGCCGAGCGGCTCGAATGTTTCTGCATCCATTATGAAGATGCCGCCGGGTGCCTTGCCGTCCTTGTCGCCGAGCGCGGTGACATAGATGCCAGCGGGGCCGCAATGAATAGTATGCGGCCGCGTGTAGCCGGTTTTCTCCGCGATCTCCTCGGGCTCGATCGTCTTGACGAGTTTTGGCTTCTTCGGGTCCGGCTTGGTGTCGAGGATATAAATGCGCGAGGAGCGCAGTCCTGGCACCACGAGGTATCGCCGCTCGATATGAGGGTGTGGCGCGTTGGGACACAGACAGGACGAGCAGGCATTCCAGCCGAAATGATGAAACTCGTCGCCGGTTTTCGTCACTCCAACGCTGCTGATTATCTTGGAATAGCGCGATGATTTAGGATTGACGTCCACGACCGCAATCGTGTCTGGCGATTTCCGCTTGGGATCGAAGGCGGCCACGTAGGCGATGCTCTCAGGTGCCGCCTTAGCGGCCTGTCGTGGAGATGAATAAAAACTGGGATCTGGTTTCCAGGTAGCCATACGCACTCTCCCTCGTGAAAATGACCTCCATTTCAAGTCTTTTGCGAAATCATATCACGCGCTGGAAATCGGGCCAGCACGACCCTCTTATGTCTTGGCGGG
>DASXST010000160.1:0-23221 GCA_036505835.1 Pseudolabrys sp.
CGAAGGCGAAATCGGCAAGGCCGGAATGGCGCGCCAGTGTCTCGCGGATCAGCGCCAGCGTGCGCACATCAATGCGTTCGTCCTCGCCATCGCCCGGGGCGCTGAATTTCAGCCACCCGTCCCGGCCGAGAACGCTCACAATCCGGCGACACGCCTGGTCGACATCGCCATGATCGATTTCGGCAAGATTGGCAGCCGCCCACATTTCCAGCCGTTCCGCCAGCTCACGATGGCGGGACTCAAGGAACGGCCATTTCAGAAAACTCCTGTCCGTCATCGGTCAGTTTCCGGCAAAGCGTGGACTGCCTTTTGCGATGAAAGCCTCGTAGGCACGTCGGAAATCACCGGTCTGCATGCAAATTGCTTGCGCCTGCGCCTCCGCTTCAATCGCCTGCTCGAGCGACATGGACCATTCCTGGCCGAGCATTGTTTTCGTCATCATGTGCGCAAAGGTCGGGCCCTGCGCGATTTTCTGTGCAAGGGCGAGCGCTTCCTCCTGCAGCCTGTCAGCAGCGACCAGCCTGTTGAAGAAGCCCCATTGTGCCCCCTCCTCCGCGCTCATTGTGCGGCCGGTGAACAGCAGTTCCGAAGCGCGGCCCTGCCCAATGACACGCGGCAGCATGGCGCATGCGCCCATGTCGCAGCCTGCGAGGCCGACGCGCGTGAAAAGGAATGCGGTTTTCGCCTGCGGCGTACCAAGTCGCATGTCGCAGAACAGCGCGATCATTGCGCCAGCACCGACACAAACGCCGTCAACAGCTGCGATGATCGGCTGCGGACAGGCGCGCATGGCCTTCACGAGATCGCCCGTCATGCGCGTGAACTCGAGTAGCCCTTTCATGTCGCGGTCGAGCAGCGGTCCGATGATGTCGCGCACATCGCCACCCGAGCAAAAATTTCCCTCGTTCGAGCCGAAGACGATCGCCTTGATGTCATCGGCGGCTGCCAGTTTGCGGAACGTGTCGCGTAATTCCGCATAGGAATCGAACGTTATCGGATTCTTGCGCTCGCTGCCCTTGAGCGTGATTAGCGCCACCTCGCCTAGGGCGCGCCAGTTGAAATGCACTGGCTTGAAATCTTTCATATTCATGGCCGGGCGTCCCCGCTACGGACGCTTCTCACAAGCCCGTCCAGCTGTTGAATGATCGATTCCGCTTCCGCTGCGCCGATATCCACCAGGAGCTCGTCGACCCACTCTTCATGTGCCTTGGCGATCGCCGAAAAATGCAAGAGCCCCTTCGGCGTTAGCCGAACGATATAGGACCGGCGGTCCGTCGCTGGCGCTTGCCGCAATACCAGCTTCTCGGCAGCCAGCCTGTCGATGATCCCTGTGACGTTGCCGTTCGACACCATCAAATGTCGCGACAGCTCGGTCATGGTGATGCCATTCTCGTAACGGGCGAGCGTGGCCATGACATCGAATTGGGGAAGTGTGATTGCGAATTTGGTGCGCAGCCGTTCGCGCAGTCGAGCTTCGATCGCGCGCGAGGAGCGCAGCAACCTGAGCCACAGCCGCAGCCGCTGCTTGCTGGGAGGATGCGCGACGGTGCGCTCGCGGGGCTTGTTGGCAACACTCATTGTAGGCCTCCAGTCACTTCGATCGCCTGCCCGTTCACCGAGGCCGCCGATGGTGAGCACAGCCTGATCACCGCTAGCGCCACTTCCTCGGGCTTGATGAGCCGGCCGGACGGATTGTCTTGGGCCAGCATGTCGCGGGCCTCCTCGGAAGTGCGCCCGGTTTTCGCTGAAATTTTTTCCGCTGCAGTGTCAAGGAGCGGCGTGTCGGTATAGCCGGGGCACAAGGCGTTGACGGTCACGCCGCTTGGTTCGAGTTCAAGGCTGAGGGCTCGCGCGAGACCCACGACCCCGTGTTTGGCTGCGCAATAGGCAGCCACATAGGGATAGCCCTTCAACCCGGCGGTCGAGGCGATGAAGATGATCCGCCGCGGGCCTTCGGACTTGCGCGTGACATCGGCAAGGGTCGCCTTAACGGTGAGGAAGGCGCCGGTCAGATTGACGTCGATCATGTTGTGCCAGTGAGCAAGGTCGACCTTTGCCACCGGCGCGCTGGCGGCAGCCCCCGCGTTCGCAATGACGATATCGATCGGTCCGTTTGCCGCACGCGCCGACGCGGCCATAGCCGCACAGTCGGAATCTCTCGTTATATCGGCGACAATTGTCGTCGCTTTCGGAAGTGTGGCAGCGATGTCGTCCAGCGGAGCTTTGCGCCGGCCTGCCAATGATACGGCAGCACCTTCCTTCGCCAGCGCGCGCGCAATGGCCGCGCCAATTCCGGTGCCTCCCCCTGTAATCAAAGCGTGGCGATTGTCGAGCATGCCCATCAGACTTTCCCTGTCATCGCTTCGCTGCGCGACTTGAGCCGATAAAGCTGATCGCGGCCGGTCAAATAGGGTTTCGGCCAGTTCACGCCGTCGTAGCGAAGTTCAGCCGCGGCATGCAGCGTCCAGTACGGGTTGGAAAGATGCGGGCGCGCAAGGCACACGAGATCAGCACGGCCGGCCATCAGGATCGAGTTCACATGATCGGGCTCGTAAATGTTGCCGACCGCGAGAGTGGCGACACCGGCCTCGTTGCGAATGCGGTCAGAGAACGGAGTCTGGAACATTCGCCCATAGACCGGGCGAGCGCGCGTCGATGTTTGCCCGGCCGACACGTCGATGAGATCGACCCCCGCCTCCGTGAGGATTCGCGCAATCTCGACGGCATCCTGCGGCCGTATGCCATCTGTGCCAACCCAATCATGCGCCGAGATGCGGACCGAGATTGGCTTCTCATCCGGCCATGCCTTGCGCACGGCGCGGAAGACTTCCAGCGGGAAGCGCATGCGGTTTTCGAGCGTGCCGCCATATTCATCCTTCCGCCGATTGGTAAGCGGAGTGATGAAGGACGACATCAGGTAGCCGTGTGCATAGTGCAGTTCGAGCCAGTCGAAACCGATGCGTGCAGCCATTTCTGCCGAGCGCACGAACTCGTCACGGATCCTGTCCATATCGGCACGCGACATCTCGAGCGGCATCTGGTTCCGCGGGCTCCAGGGCACCGCCGACGGCGCCAGCACCGGCCAGTTGCCCGCCTTTAGCGGCGCATCGCTTTCTTCCCAGCCGAGCTGCGTCGACCCCTTTGCGCCCGAGTGCCCGAGCTGGATGGCAATCTTCGCGTTCGTTTCGGCGTGAACAAAATCGACAATGCGCTTCCAGGCGGTCTCGTGTTCGGGCGAATACAATCCAGTACAGCCGGGTGAAATACGTCCTTCCGGCGATACGCAGGTCATCTCGGTGAACACAAGCCCGGCGCCGCCCTTGGCGCGCTCGGCGTAGTGCACGAAATGCCATTCGTTCGGCGTGCCGTTCACGGCGCGATATTGCGCCATCGGCGAAACGCAAACCCGGTTGGCGAGCTCGATGCCGCGCACGCGAAACGGCACGAACATCGGAGGTCGCGCGGCATTTGGCGAACGCCCGGTCGCTTTCTGCTCGAACCATTTTTCCGCGCCGGAAAGCCACTGGGGATCGCGTTGCCGGAGATTCTCATGGCTGATCCGCTGCGATCGCGTCAGCAGTGAGTAGTTGAATTGCACCGGATCGAGGTCGAAGTAGCGCTCGACGTCCTCAAACCATTCGGTCGAGTTGCGCGCCGCATTCTGAAGCCGCAACACCTCGAGCCGCCGCTCGTCCTCGTAGCGGCGAAATGCCGATGCGATGTCCGGCTCGCTGTCGAGATAGTTGGCAAGCGCGATGGCGCTTTCCATCGCCAGCTTGGAACCCGAACCGACCGAAAAGTGCGCTGTCGCCGCCGCGTCGCCAAGCAGCACCACGTTCTCATGGTTCCAGCGCTCGCAAAGCACGCGATTGAAATTGAGCCAGGCCGATCCGCGCAGGTGGCGGGCATTCGACATTAATTTGTGGCCGCCAAGATAGCGGGCGAAAATCTGTTCGCAGAGAGCAATCGTCTCGTCGATGCCCATGCGATCGAACCCGAACCGGCGCCATGTCAGTTCGGAGCATTCAACGATAAAGGTCGCTGTATCCGCATCGAACTGATAAGCGTGCACCCAGATCCAGCCATGCTCGGTTTGCTCGAATATGAAAGTGAAAGCGTCATCAAATTTCTGGTGCGTTCCGAGCCAAATGTATTTGCAAGCACGCACATCGATGTCGGGCTTGAATGCGCCCGCATAAGCCGCACGCACGCGCGAATTGACGCCGTCAGCGCCCACGACGATGTCAAAATCCCGATAGCTGTCAGGGGGAGCGGCCTCGGTTTCAAATTCGATTGTCGCGCCCAATGACCGCGCACGGTCTTGCAGGATATTGAGCAACCGCTTGCGGCCAATGCCGCTGAACCCATGGCCGCTCGAGCGCATCACCGTGCCGCGGTAGTGAACGGCGATGTCGTCCCAATAGACAAAAGAGTCGCGGATTGCCTTCGACGAAACCGGATCATTGATGTGAAGATTGCCAAGCGTTTCATCGGAGAGCACCACGCCCCAGCCAAATGTGTCGTTCGGCCTGTTGCGCTCGATCACCACAACGTCGTGCGATGGATCGCGCAACTTCAGCGAGATCGCAAAGTTCAGGCCCCCCGGCCCGCCCCCGAGAACTGCCGCACGCATGCGCCGGCTCCTTTCAGTGGGTGTCGGCACAAGCATGACTCACGTCGCGAGATATTACAAACGTAAAATATTTAGATTTAAAACTTTTCGTCGACCTGAGCCCGGTTGCACAGGAAGCCTGCTGGTGCAAAGACTTAAGCCATTGGCACAATAGGGCGTTCGGGTCCGACCGCATGAAGGCGATCATCGTCGGCGGGGGTATTGGCGGGCTCACCGCCGCGCTGATGCTGCATGCCCGTGGCATCGATTGCGAGGTATTCGAGCAGGCGGATGCCATTCGCGAGCTTGGCGTCGGCATCAACACCCTGCCCCATGCCATCAAAGAACTCGCCCAAGTCGGGCTGCTCCCGGGACTGGACGCCGTCGGAATCCGTACCCACGAATTGTTCTACATGAACCGCAACGGCCAGGAGATCTGGCGCGAGCCGCGCGGCACCGATGCCGGGTTTGAGTATCCCCAGTTCTCAATACATCGCGGACGGTTGCAGGCCGTGATTCACGACGCACTTCGCGACCGCATCGGAGAAGCAAAAATTCGCACCGGGCATCGTCTGGGGTCATTCGCGCAGGACGAAGGCGGCGTTACCGCGTACTTCTTCGATCGCGACGGCACACACCGCTTGACGGTGCGCGGCGATGTTCTGATCGGCTCCGATGGCATTCATTCCATTGTGCGCGAAACGTTGTATCCGAACGAAGGTCCGGCGCGCTGGAACGGCTCGATGCTGTGGCGCGGCGCGATCGACTGGCCAAAATTCCTGACCGGCCGATCAATGGTGATTGCAGGAGGCATGGCGGGGAAGCTGGTCGTCTATCCGATCGGCAAAGGCACGCACGAGGATCGCCCCCTCACCAACTGGGCGGTTCTGGTCAAAATTGGAGAGGGTGGCGTGCCGCCGCGCAAGGAAGACTGGTCACGCACCGGCAAATTCGAGGATCTGATGCCGCATGTGCAGCGCTTCAACGTTCCCTTTGTGGATGGAAAGGCCCTGATCGAAGCGACGCCGGAGTTCTGGGAGTACCCGATGTGCGATCGGGATCCGCTTCCGCGCTGGTCCCATGGCCGTGTCACCCTGCTCGGCGACGCTGCACATCCTATGTACCCGGTTGGCTCGAATGGCGCCTCGCAGGCCATTCTCGATGCGCGGTGCCTTGCAGATAAGCTCGTGTCCGCCGAGCATCCCGAACATGCGCTCTGGGCCTATGAGCAGGAACGGCTGCCGATGACCGCTCAGATCGTGCAGATGAACCGCAAAGGCGGGCCGGAAGGCGTCATCGACATAGTTGAAGAGCTTGCTCCGGACGGATTCAGCATCATCGACGATGTTTTGCCTTACGAGCAACGCAAGGCGATCGTGCGCGGCTACGCTTCGACCGCGGGTTTTTCGCGCGAACAGGTCAACCGTCCGGCAAAGACGGCCTAGTTGGCAAACCGGGGTGTGCGAAAAAATCGCGCCAGCTTTACGCAGGTGGTGGCAGGAAGTTAACTTCATGACGCGCGGACAGTGCGACCACCTCTTCCGGCTTCTGTTCTTTCATCGAATGGATCGCCGAGAACAGGTCGTAAAGCCTGCGGGTCGGTGAAACCCAGAAAAAACATTTCACCGTCTGATCGGACTTGTTGAAGATGCCGTGCGGAACATTCATTGGCATCCGCACGAGGTCGCCCGGCTGCGCCACGACATCCTTGCCGCCTAGGATGAGATCAAGACGTTCCTCGAAAAGGTAAATGAACTCGTCTTGCGTCGGATGGATATGAGGCGGAACGAACGTCCCTGGCGGAAATGTCGCATGCCAGGAAAACGAACTCTCGCTCAATGATTTCGGAACATAAGTCTGCCCCAGAATATTCCAGACAATGCCTTCGATGCCGGTATTGGCCTTGGTGATGCCTGCGGTCAGTGTTTGCATTGCGTCCCTCCGATCCTGTTTATGATGCCACTGCCGAGGCTTCGGCCGTACAGCGCTCTGTTCTTCAACCATGACAGCAGGCCTCTTCCCGCTGTCAAGGCTTCCCAGGCGCGATATTTCAGAATTAAAGTCATTCCGGCGTGGCGCCGGACACGACATGGGGGCATAGTCGGTCGATCGAAGGGTTGGAGGGCAAACGATGAAAATAAGCAAGCTGTTTGTGACCGTTGCCGCAACCGCGCTGTTTGGCGGAGTCGCGCAAGCTCAGGCGCAGGAAAAGCTGAAGATCGGCGTTATCGCCACATTGTCCGGCCCTCCCGCTGTGCTTGGTCAGCAGCTGCGCAACGGCGTTCAGCTTGCGGTGAAGGATCTCGGCGGCAAGCTTGGTGGCCGCGAAGTGGAAGTGATTGTTCAGGACGACGAACTCAAACCCGATGTCGCTGTGTCCAAGGCAAAGGCTCTGATTGAGCGCGACAAGGTCGATTTTGTCATCGGGCCGATCTTCTCCAACATCCTGCAGGCAATCTTCAAGCCGGTGACCGATGCCGGCGTTATCCTGATCAGCCCAAACGCCGGCACCTCCAATTTTGCCGGCAAGGAATGCAATGCGAACTTTTTCGTGACGTCCTATCAGAACGACCAGGCATTCGGCGTGGCGGGAAAGTACGCACAGGATGCGGGGCTGAAGAAAATCTTCCTGATTGCACCGAATTACCAGGCGGGCCGCGACGCGCTCGCCGGGTTCAAGAGTTTCTACAAAGGTGAGATTGCCGACGAGGTCTACGTTCCGCTCGGTCAGCTCGATTATTCGGCCGAGTTGGCGAAGATCGCCGCCGCCAGCCCAGGAGCGATCTATGTCTTTCTGCCCGGTGGCATGGGCATTAATTTCGTCAAGCAATTCCGGCAAGCCGGGCTTGCCGACAGGACGGTGTTCCTGTCCGCGTTCACGGTCGATGAGTCGACGCTGCCAGCGCAGCAGGACGCCGCGGTTGGCTTTTTCGGCGGCGCCAATTGGGCGCCTAATTTGGACAACCCGCAGAATAAGAAGTTTGTCGCGGGCTACGAGAAGGAATTCGGTGCGGTCCCGGCGACCTACGCCTTCCAATCCTATGACGCTGTGCTTTTGATCGATGGCGCGCTCAAACTGACCAAGGGAAACGTCGCCGACAAGGACGCTTTACGGGCAGCTTTGAAAAAAGCGGATTTCACATCATTGCGCGGCGGCTTCAAGTTCAACACCAACAACTATCCGATCCAGGATTTCTATCTGGTCAAAGTTGGCAAGCGCGCTGATGGCAAGTTCCAGACCGAGATCGACAAAAAGGTTTTCACCAACTTCGCGGATCCGCACGCCAAAGAATGCCCGATGAAATAAGAAGGTGCCGGACTGGTACAATGTCCACGGGCCTCTTCGTCGTCCAGGTTCTGAACGGTCTCCAATTTGGCGTCCTGCTTTTCCTGATCGCGGCCGGTCTTACGCTGGTGTTCGGGGTGATGGATTTCATCAACCTCGCACACGGCGTCCAATACATGCTGGGCGCGTATCTGGCCGTCGCTTTCTACGCGCTCACCGGAAATTTTCTCATCGCTCTGGTTCTGGCGCTCGCGGCGGCTCTCGTCTTTGGTTTGCTGCTCGAATTCGTGGTTTTTCGACATCTCTACGACCGGGATCATCTCGAACAGGTGATCGCAACCTTCGGCATCATCATCTTTCTTAATCAGGCGGTGAAAACGGTGTGGGGAGCCGCGCCCCTGACGCTGCCCATTCCGGAAATGTTCAGCGGTTCGATCGTGCTGATGCCGGGTCTTCTCTACCCGGTCTGGCGACTGGTGGTTATCGCTGCAGGGCTTGCCGTCGCCTTGCTGCTTTATGTCCTTGTCAGCCACACGCGCTTGGGGATGCTGGTTCGCGCGGGCGCGACCAATGCGCGGATGGTGTCCGCGCTCGGGGTCGACATCCGCCGGCTTTTCATGATCGTGTTCGGATTCGGCACCATGCTCGCCGCTTTCGCCGGAGCAATGATCGCGCCGATCCTGTCGGTTGAGCCCGGCATGGGCGATACGGTGCTGATCCTGGCCTTCGTCGTCATCGTCATCGGCGGCATTGGGTCGATGCGTGGCGCATTTCTTGCGGCTCTCCTCATCGGCCTTGTCGATACGCTCGGTCGGTCGTTTGCCATCGATATCCTTCGGCTGGTGATGCCGCCCTCGCCTGCGCGCACCGTCGGGCCGGCCATAGCATCGATGCTCATCTACATGCTGATGGCTCTGGTTCTCTATTTCCGGCCCGCCGGCCTGTTTCCCTCCAGGGGACGCTGATGGCCCAGACACTTGCTGCTTTTAGCACGGTGCCTTTGCGGCGGCCCGACCGGCCAGGCCTGCTGCCAGCGATGATATTTCTCGTCCTTGCATTGATTCCCGCTGCAGCCACGCTCGGGCCGCAAAGTTACCTGCTCGGCCTCTTCACCCGCGTGATGGTCTTCGCGATCGCCGCAATGGCGCTCGATTTCATCTCCGGCTACGGTGGGCTTGTATCTTTCGGGCATGCCGCTTTTGTCGGCATCGGCGCCTACGTGGTCGGAATTCTGGGTGCGCATGGCATCACGGATATGCTCGTTTCGCTTCCAGCCGCGCTGCTGGCCAGCGCGATCTTCGCTTACCTGACCGGGACCGTATGCATGCGCACCAAAAGTGTGTACTTCATCATGATCACGCTGGCCTTTGGGCAAATGGCCTATTTCATTGCCGGCTCGCTCGCGCCTTACGGCGGCGACGACGGCCTGACAATCAGGCTGAGGAGCACTTTGCTTGCTTTTCCGTTCCTGCAGAACGACAGGACACTCTACTACTTCGTCCTCCTCTGCCTGTTCCTTGCATATCTCATGTTCCGCGCCATCGTCTATTCGCGTTTCGGGCGGGTCTTTCGCGGCGCGCGCGAGAACCCGACGCGAATGGCAACCCTCGGCTTTGACGTCTTTCGGTTTCAGCGCGTCGGCTACGTGATCGCCGGCGCCGTTGGCGGACTCGCCGGATTCCTGCTTGCCAATGCGACGGAATTCGTCAGCCCCGCGTATATGTCGTGGCAACGTTCGGGCGAACTGATCATCATGGTTCTGTTCGGCGGGATTGGCAGCCTGCACGGCGCGATCGTCGGCGCTGCGGGCTATCTTCTCATCGAAGAAATATTGAGCGGCATCACCGAGCAGTGGAAACTGATCTTCGGTCCGCTGCTGGTGCTCGTCGTTCTGTTTGCGCGCGGCGGATTGCTCGGCCTTGCCGGCGCCATGCGTGAAAGGCTGGCCCGTGGTCGACCCCGTGCTTGAAATCAGCGATCTGCGCAAGAATTTCGGCGGGCTGGTCGTAACGGACGGCGTGACGCTCGATATCGGGCGAGGAGAGCTGCACGCCGTAATCGGACCGAACGGCGCCGGCAAGACGACGCTCATCAACCAGATTTCCGGGCTGATCACCCCCGCGGCTGGCACCATTCGCTTCAACGGCGCCGACATTACCGGCTTGCCGGCAAACAAACGTGCCGAACTTGGCCTGGCGCGATCGTTTCAAATCACTTCGGTGCTTCCTCGATTCTCCGCGTTGGAGAATGTTGCCTTGGCTGTGCAGGCACGCATCGGAACGAGCTATCGTTTTTTTGCAAGGGCGGATTGCGAGCAACCCTTCAACGAAGCAGCGATCGCCGCGCTTGCGGAAGTTGGGCTGGCCGGACGCGAGCACACGCTCGCCGAGCATCTTTCGCACGGCGAGAAGCGCGCGCTCGAGCTCGCGATGGCGCTCGCCATGCAGCCGAAACTGCTGCTGCTTGATGAGCCGATGGCCGGCACCGGACACGAGGAAAGTGCGCGTCTGATCGATGTGCTGCGGCAGCTGAAAGGACGCTTTTCCATGCTGCTGGTGGAGCACGACATGAACGCAGTGTTCGCGCTCGCCGACCGCATTTCGGTTCTGACCCACGGGCGCATCCTAGCGAGTGGAGCGCCTCACGCGGTGCGGACAGACCCCAAGGTTGTCGCCGCATATCTTGGCGAGGAAATGGAATAGCCATGTTGTCGGTCGAGCGGCTCGCAGCATCCTACGGACCGGCGCAGGTCTTGTTCGACATCAGCTTTTCTGTCGGCCCCGGCGAGGTTGTCACGTTGATCGGGCGAAATGGAATGGGCAAGACAACAACAATACTTGCGCTCATGGGATTGTTGCCGCCGGAGGGAGGCACAGCCATTTTTGACGGGCTGTCGCTTGTCGGGCTGCCGCCGTTTCAAATTGCGCAGGCAGGAATCGGCCTTGTCCCCGAAGGGCGCCAGGTTTTTCCAACATTGACAGTCGAGGAAAATCTCATCGCGACCGCTGCGTCGCGGTCTGCCGCCGCCCGCTGGACCCTGGACCGCGTCTACAGCTTTTTCCCCCCACTGGCCGAACGGCGCGGCCATATGGGGAATGAGCTTTCAGGCGGCGAGCAGCAAATGCTGGCGATCGGCCGGGCTCTCATGACCAATCCGAAACTGTTGATCCTTGATGAGGCGACCGAAGGCCTGGGTCCCAAGACCCGCTCCGAAATCTGGCAATGTCTGGCGCTTCTTAAGCAGGAAGGTCAGGCTATCCTGATCGTTGACAAGCACCTCGAAGCATTGCTGCGCTTTGCAGATCGACATGTCGTGATCGAAAAAGGCCATGTGGTCTGGAGCGGCACTTCGGCTGCGCTCGCGGCCGATCCCACCATCCGCCAATGCTATCTTCAGATCTGAGCGCGCTTATGGAAAATGCTCGGCGTGCCAATCGGCTTCCAGATCCGGATTGATTTTGGCATCGATCAGGAAAACGCCGGGTGCGCCTTCATTGACCCACGCCCGTACCGGCTCCAGATCGGTAATGGTCCGGACAGTCGTTGCGCGTGCACCGTATCCCCTGGCGATCGTGGCGAAATCCGTTTCGGGGAATTGCACGATCTCGATCGAGTAACCCTGGCGCCGAAAGAAATGCACTTCGGCGGCGTATGAACTGTCGTTATAGATGAGAATGCACATCCGAAGTTTGAGACGAACCGCCGTTTCAAGATCTGCCATCGACATCAGGAACCCGCCATCGCCCGCACCCAGCACAGCGAGCTTGCCGGGATTGGCGACGGCAAGACCGATCGCGGATGCCAGGCCAAGACCGACCGATTGAAATGAATGGCTGAGACATGATGCTTTCGGACTGGGCACGCGCAGGTAGCGCGGGACCCATCCGCAGAAATGTCCGGAATCGGAAGCGACCACCCGATCTTTCGGCAGAATATCGTCCACCGCCTTGCTGAGCGCGCGAGGGTCGATGTAGCGTTCGCTCGATTGATCCAAATACGGACTATGATGGTTGTCGCCGGAACGGATCCGCTCGCGCGTGACCGTGTTGCGGCGGCCTGATTTTCCGTTCGAGGAACCACGAGCGTCGAGTTCCGCCAACACCGCCTCAGCGGTCGTCCTGGCATCACCAAGAACGGCGTATTGCACCGGCATCTGATAACCCAACTTTGGTGCCTCGATATCAACTTGTGCGACCTTTGCGTCCGGCCCAATCAGCTTGCCCTTCTTGGTCGTCCATTGCGTGAAGCTCACGCCAAAGCCGAGGATCAGATCGCTTTCGGAGATCAGTTCATCCGCGATCGGAGATGAAAACCCGCCGCTGATGCCAAGCGACCATGGATTGTCTGCAAACAGGCCTTGGCCGCAAACAGACGTTGCGAGCAGCGCTCCAATCCTTTTGGCCAACGCCGTCAGGGACTCTTCGGCGTCGGAGAGGACTGCACCGCGACCCGCCAGAACAAGCGGTCGCTTTGCCCTCGCAATTGCATCGGCAAGCGCTCGGATATCTTCAGGATTGGGCTGCAGCCGCTCCGGCACTGGACCCAATTCAAGTTGCGTGTTGGTCGCATCGATTTTTGCGTCCTGCACATCGAGCGGCAAGCTCAGCACAACGGTCTGGCGGTCGTGCATGGCGCACGTCACCGCGCGCAGCAGGTCGCCGCGGGCGGATTGCGGCGTATAAATCCGTTCGGAGACTGCCCCGACCGAGCGCACCAGTTCTGTCTGGTCCATGTAGAAATTCGATTTGATATTGCCGGTGGGTACATCTCCGGCGAGAACCAGAAGCGGTGTTCGGCTTTTCGCCGCCTCCCCTATTCCGGTGATTGCATTGGTGAGCCCGGGGCCCGAGTGGACGCTGACAAGGGTGAGCTCTCCGGTCGCTTTGGCATAGGCATCCGCCATGCTGGCGGCATTGCCTTCGTGACGCGCCGAAATGAGTTCAACGCCGGCTTCGACCAGCGCATGCGAAATCTTGAAATTGGCCGTGCCGAGCAAGCCAAAACAACGGCGAGCGCCGAACCCTGCGAGGTCCTTTGCCAGGACCGCGGCGACTGTCGAATTGTTGCTCACGCCCGCTTGTCGCATTTGTTTGACTCCCCAACCCACTCATAACAATATAGGAAATCCAAAACAAATGACCCGAGCGTTATCTCGGCAGGGGAGGATCTTCGCGATGTGCAAAAAGTTTACGCTCGGACTGATTGCCGCAACGGTTTTTTGCTCATCGAGTTTTGCCCAGGAAGTCACCCTTCGAGCCGTGACAGCATTCGCCGAGAAAACGACTTACTCGCGTGGATTTGAAAAATTCATTGATCAGGTGAACGCGGAAGGGAAAGGTCTCGTCCAGATCAATTACATTGGCGGGCCGAAGGCCATGCCGCCATTCGAGGTGGGCAATGCACTCAAGACCGGCGTTGTCGATATCGCGAACACGACCGGTGCGTTCACCACGAATGTCATGCCCGAATCCGACGCCTGGAAATTGACGGAGCGCCCGATGTCGGAGCTTCGCAAGAATGGCGGCTATGATTACATGGCGAAGCTCTACGCAGAGAAGATGAATGCCATTTTTCTCGCACGACTGGTCGACAACAATACGTTTCATCTCTACCTGACAAAGCCGATTTCCGCTCCCGACCTGACCGGCCTGAAGATTCGCATCACGCCCGTCTATCGCGATTTCTTCCAGGCTCTCGGCGCCACAGTGGTGCAAACGCCGCCAGGCGAGGTCTATACATCCCTCGAACGCGGCGTCGTCGACGGGTATGGCTGGCCGATCACCGGGATTTTCGATCTCGGCTGGCATGAGAAGACGAAATATCGCGTCGATCCGGGCTTCTATAGCGCCGAGGTCTCGGTGCTCGCCAACAAGACCACCTGGGACAAGCTGTCCGATGCGCAGAAGGCCGTATTGCGCAAGGCAGCCGAGGCCGGGGAAGCAGCGGCAGTCGGTGAATTCGACGCAGAGAATGCAAAAGATACCAAGCGGCAGGCCGATGCCGGCATCCAGACCATCAAGTTCGATGGTGCGGCAGCCGAAGCCTTTCGCGCAAAAGCCTACCAGGCTGGTTGGGAAGGCATTATCAAGCAAAGTCCCGAACACGGCCCCAAACTCAGGGAATTTTTCTCGAAGAAATAGCGGCCTATCCGCGTCGGCCCGATGAAAGCGAGCATGGCGCAACTATCCGAATGGTATGGGCGCCTGCTTGATGCGCTCGTCTTTGCGGCGTGTCTCCTCCTCTTGCTCATGACGGTGATGATCGGCGCCGATGTTGTGTCTCGCAATATCGGTGGCGGCGGCGTCGCGATCAGCAATGAAGTCTCGGAGGACATTCTCTATTTGATGACCTTGCTGGTTGCGCCATGGCTTCTCCGTCAAGGTCAGCATATTCGCGTTGACATTATTCTCCGTACTCTGCCCGTTCGGGTCGCCTGGGCTCTGGAATGGCTCGGCGACATTGTCGGTCTTTTGTGCTGCCTTTACTTCGTCTGGTACGGATATCTCATCACCGCGGCAAGCTACAAAGCCGGGTCGATCAATATCAAAACACTGGTCACGCCCGAGTGGTGGACACTCGCACCGCTCCCAGTCGGTTTCGCACTCCTCGCTATCGAATTTGTTTTCCGAATGTACCGGCTATCCACAGCCGAAATAGGCTTGCGGGACGATGCTGTTTCGGCGGCTTGAAGGCATCGCGTAGGAGACGGTTGTGAGCATGTCCTGGCAGATGGCCTCACTGCTGCTTCTTGGAGGCTCGACTGTCCTGTTGTTTGCAGGAATGCCGGTCGCCATTTCCTTCATTGCGATCAACCTTATTGGCGCGGTTCTGTTTCTGGGCGGTGAAGCCGGTCTTCACCAGGTGGCTCGCAACAGCGTCGCGGCCGCGATCAATTTCTCGCTCACACCCATCCCGTTGTTCATTCTGATGGGTGAGGTGCTTTTCCATACCGGGCTCGCGCTGAAAGTCATCGACGGCGTCGAGCGTCTGATCCGCCAGGTGCCCGGGCGGCTCGCCGTGGTCGCGGTGGTCGCAGGAACGATCTTCTCCGCGATATCAGGGTCGACAATTGCGACAACTGCAATGCTTGGTTCGTTGATGCTGCCGGTGATGCTTTCGCGTGGCTACAATCCTGTTCTGGCGACCGGACCGATCATGGCGATCGGCGCCGTCGACATGCTCATTCCCCCCTCCGCGCTGACCGTCCTGCTCGGCAGCCTTTCGGGCATTTCAATCTCCAAACTGTTGATCGGCGGGGTCGTGCCCGGCCTGATCCTGAGTGTTGCTTTTGTTGGCTATATCGTCGTCCGCGTGCTGACACGGCCGGACCTCGCTCCGGCAACGCCCATCGAAAGCAAAACGGGGTGGGCAAGATACGAGCTGCTCGTTTTCTATGTGTTGCCCTTGGCCTCGATTTTCGTCGTTGTCATCGGCGCGATGTCAGCAGGCATTGCAACGCCAACTGAATCAGCGGCATTGGGCGCCCTTGCCACCATGGCGCTGGCTGCCGGTTATCGCGCGCTCACCTTCGAAAACCTGGTCCGCGCACTGCGCGGCACGGTCGCAATCTCTGGAATGATTTTGTTTATCATCCTGGGAGCGATTACCTTCTCACAGATCCTCAGTTTTTCCGGCGCCACGCAAGGCATCGTCCGCGCGATTCTCGGCCAGGGTCTTTCCACTTTGGCCATCCTCATTGGAATGATGCTGTTGCTGATTTTCCTTGGAATTTTCGTGGATCAGGTCAGCATGATGCTAATCACGTTGCCGGTTTTCATGCCGATCGTTCAGCGCCTTGAGATCGATCTGATCTGGTTCGGCGTGCTTTATTTGATCTGCATGCAGCTCGGGCTGTTGCTGCCGCCGCACGGGCTGCTATTGATGACGATGAAGGGCGTCGCGCCGCCTCAGGTCACGATGGCACACATCTTCAAGGCCGTCGTGCCATACATTGCAATGAGCATCGCCCTTCTGCTCATTATTATTTCATTCCCGGCAATTGCGACCTGGTTGCCATATATTCTGGGGTAAATCTGCAAGCGACATTCGAATTTATCGCGTCAGCGCAACTTCCGACCTCGGCAGATATTTGCCCTGTGCCGGACCGACGATGTTCCCATTGTCGTAGATAAGAGTGCCGCGCAAAAAAGTGCTCTTCACCCGGCCGCTGAGCTCGATGCCTTCGAACGGCGAGTAACCCTGCTCGGATACGGATTCGGCCGCGCGCACCACGAAACTTTCGTGTGGATCGACGATCGCGATGTCGGCATCGTAACCCGGTGCAATGTTTCCCTTGCTGGGAAGGCCGAAGCGCTGCGCCGGCTTCCAGCTGAGGAGCTCGGCCATGTGATTGTACGACATGCCGCGCTTGCTGCCCTCGCTCAGGACGCCTGAAAGCAGATATTCGGTGCCGCCAAACCCCGACTTGGCAAGCCAAATATTCGTCGGGTCATCTTTGGACCACTTCTGCTCGGCCGAGCAGCAGGCATGATCGCTCACGATCCAGTCGATTTTGCGGTCAAGCACCGCTTGCCACAGGGCTTCGACGTCCTCGCGTGGGCGGATCGGCGGATTGACCTTGGCATGCACCGCGCATTTGCAGTCGGTATCGAGCAGAAGATGGCCAACCGTTACCTCGCGTCGGAAAGCAATGTGCGGAAACACCTGCTGCATGGTCCACGCAGCATCGACAGCCTTGCGCGAGCTCAGGTGCAACAGGTTGATGTTCAGGCAATTGGTCTCGTTCGCCAGGTATGAGGCGATCCATATAGCGAGACCTTCTGAATGCGGCGGCCGCGCAGCGCTGTAGGCACGCAAGCCAGTCAGCTTGCCCTCTCGTTCCACGATCTTCGTGTATGCATTGAGGATTTCTGCGAGTTCGCAATGCAGGCTGACGCTGATGTGAGCAGCGTGCCCAGGGAATTTGTCCATAAGGCGCTGCGCGGACCGCATGATGAATTCGAAATGCGCGATGTCGTAGCGCTCGTCCGGCCCGATCATCAGAAATTCATTCTGCTGCGACGATCGTCCATGCAGTCCGTAGCCACCGTAAAACATGAAAATCTTGAACGAGGTGACCCCGTGTTCCGTGATGAGATACTCCATCTCGTCGATGTGCCCGGATTCGATCGGCGCGATATGGAAGCCATAATCGACCCAGAAACGCCCCGCTGCCTGCCTGAACACTTCGGCCATGAACTCACGATAGGGGCCGCCGCGATTGAGATAATAGTGTCCCGTGCGCAGATAATTGAGGCTCGAGGTCACCCCTCCCATTGCCGCGGCCTTGCTCTCGGAAACCGCATCGAGGGCCAGTGGCGCATATATCCCGATGTGCATATGGGCATCGACGCACCCCGGAAACGCAAGACGATTCCTGGCATCAAAAACTTGCTTGGCCTGCTCGACTTGAATCTCAGGTCCAAGCCGCGCGATCTTCCCGTTCTGGATCGCTATATCGAGACAATCGACAGATGTCTTGTTTGGTCGAACCACCCGGGCATTTTTGATGACGGTATCAAAAAGCTTGTCCATACGAGACATTCCCTACCCTACTCGAGGTCTCTAATTCGGCGTCGCCCCGGATGACCTGACGAGCGGGGCCCATCGCTCGATGTCTTCGCGCACAAAGTCCGCGAATTCCTTGGGACTGTTGCCCACGCTTGTAGCGCCTTCGGCTTTCAATTGATCGCGCAGTTTCGGTTCTGCAAGCGCAGCGACAAGGACAGCGTTGAGTTTTTCGGTAATCGCATCGGGGAGTTTGGCTGGCCCGAACACGCCGAACCATGCGACGGATTCAAACCCAGGCACAGTCTCTCCGATCGCCGGCAGATCCGGAAACAACAACTGTCTTTTCTCGCTCGTCACGCCATAGGCACGCAGTTTTTCCGAGCGAACCTGCTCGGCGCCCCTAACCAAGCTGATGAACATCAGATCGATCTGCCCTCCCAGCAGGTCGGTCAGCGCCGGTGCGGTCCCTTTGTACGGGACATTGAGCAGATCCACGCCGGTCATCTGCTTGAACTTCTCGCCTGCGAGATGGAGTGACGAACCGATGCCACCGATTCCAATGGTCAGGGTGTGCGGTTTGGTGCGCGCCAGTTCGATCAACGCCTTGAGATCGTCGGCGGGCAGATTGGCGCGCCCGACGAGCAGGCTTGGTACCCTTGCCACCATCGTAATCGGCGTGAAATCGGCAACGGGGTCGTAAGGCAGGCTTGGATAAAGCGTTGCATTAATCGTGTGACTGCTGAAGCTCACCAGCAGCGTGTATCCGTCGGGCGCTGACTTGGCGACCGCGGCAGCCGCGATATTGCCGCCGGCTCCGGGGCGGTTTTCAACCAAAACCGGTTGCTTCAGCGCAGCCGCCATCGGCTCTGCGATTGCGCGCGCAATTGTATCGGTAGTGCCGCCTGCCGGAGCACCGACCAACAGCTTGAGCGGATGCGCCGGAAACTCGTCGGCCTGCGGTGCATGCGGCGCCAGCAGTAAAAGAATCGCGATAGCAACGGACAGATTGAACTTGTCAGCCAATTTCACGTGCTGCGGCCTTTCCTCGTGTTTATCCGCACGGACTCATATTGTTTGCCGAGGCTGATCATCTCCGGTGTTCCGATGACGTCATTCAGAGCAGTGAAATCGTACATGCGGTCGAGAAACGGTTCGGAGGTGCCATGTGTTGCAAGCGAGGCGTAAAAATCCTTCGCAGTACACGCCATTGCCCGGACGATGCCACCCGGAAAAATGACCAGCGAGAAGCCAATTGTTTCCAGATCTGTCGCCGCGAGCGGAGGAGTCTTGCCCCCTTCCACCATGTTCACCACCAGGGGCAGGTCTTTGATCGTAAGGGGAATGCGTTGCAGGTCATCGCGCGTTTTCGGCGCTTCAACGAACAGAATATCGGCGCCTGCGTCACGGTAACTGACGGCGCGCGCGATGGCTTGCTCGAAACCTTCAACAGCAACCGCGTCGGTCCGCGCAATCACAAGTGTGTCGCGTGAGTGCCGTGCATCGGTCGCGGCTTTGATCTTGCCGACCATTTCCTCTGCGGGGATCAGCGTTTTATCGTCGAGATGCCCGCATCGCTTGGGGAATGCCTGATCCTCAAGCTGGATCGCATTCGCCCCTGCACGCTCGAACAGTCGGATGGTTCGGCTGACGTTGAGCGCGTTTCCATAGCCGGTATCCGCATCGACGATGAGATGAGCGCTGACCCGATCACGGATCATGCCGATGGTATCGGCCACCTCGCTCATTGAGACGAGCCCGATATCGGGGCGGCCGAGACGCGTATAGGCGATCGCGGCCCCGGAGACATAGAGCGTGGCAAAGCCCGCCTGCTCCGCGATGTGCGCAGTCAGCGCATCGAAAATCCCCGGCGCAGTCACGATGGGCTTGCGCGCCAGCCGCGTGCGAAGGTTTACCGCATCAGTCATGGTCAAAGTCCGAGATAGGCGCGTTTGAGATCGGGGTTGTCGCGAAGCTGATCTGATGTGCCATCCAGCACCACGCTGCCGTTTTCAAGGATATAGGCGCGGTGGGCGACTTCAAGACTTTGCACCACGTTCTGCTCCACCAGCAAAAGAGCAATTCCTTCGCGATTGATGCGCTGAATCAAGACGAAAAGCTCCTCCACCAACAGCGGCGAAAGACCCAGAGAAGGCTCGTCAAGGATGAGCAGGACCGGCTCGGCCATCAGCCCGCGTCCGATAGCCAGCATTTGTTGTTCGCCGCCCGAAAGACTGCCGGCGCGTTGCGATTGCCGCTGGGCAAGGCGCGGGAAAATGCCGAAAACGCGTTCGCGATTCTGACGCCGCCGGCCGGATCCCCGCCGGTAGCTTCCAAGATTAAGATTGTCCTTCACGCTCAGATTGGGAAACACACAGCGCCCCTCCGGCACGTGAATGAGCCCACGCGAGACGATGCTCGCCGGCTTCTCTTGTTCGATCATATCGCCGGCGAAGCGGATTGACCCTTTCCTCGAGCGCAGCACGCCGGAAATCGCCCGGTTAAGTGTCGACTTCCCGGCACCATTGGACCCGAGCACCGCAACGATTTCGCCTGCATCAACCGCGATATCGACACCGCGCAGCACCTCGGTTTCTCCGTAGCCGGCATGCAAGTCACGAACGGCGAGCAAGGGGCTAGCGTCCATTCGCTCCTCCCAGCTTCGCCGCAGCGCCATGGCCAAGATAGGCTTCGATGACGACGGGATTTGCGACCACCTGTGCCGGCGCCCCTTCCGCGATAATGCGACCCTCGGCCAGCACGAACACGTGCTCGGCGAGGCTCATCACCGCCTGCATCACGTGCTCGATCATCAGGATCGTGATGCCACGACGGCACAGATCACGGATCATCGGAACAATGTCTCTGATTTCCGATGGATTGAGCCCCGCCAGGACTTCGTCCAGCAGCAGCACTCTTGGATCTGTTGCCAGCGCGCGCGCAAGTTCAAGTCGTTTTCGGCCGGCAACCGTTAAGCTGTCGGCCGGTCGCGCAAGGAGTTCGCCAAGGCCCACATCGTGACCAATCCGGTCAGCGGCAGCGAGGGCGGCACTCCGGCTGCGATGACGAAGATGAGCTCCGACCAATATATTCTTCCGCACCGAAAGCCCGACAAAAGGCTGAACGATCTGGAAGGTCCGCGCGATGCCGCGTTGCGCGAGGCGATGCGGGGGCTCACCGGTAACATTCTCGCCCGCGTAGCAGATCGTGCCTTCGGCAGCCCTTACAAACCCCGAGATGATCGAAAAGAGCGTCGTCTTGCCGGCACCATTAGGGCCGATCAGCGCGGTGATGCGCCCTTCCCGAGCGGCGAGAGACGCGCCGTTGACGGCCAGCACGCCGCCGAAACGACAGGTCACCCGATCAACCACGAGCAAAGGCTCAGCCACGTCGCGCCTCCTGGGTGGAGGGCGTGGCCGGCACGTCATGGCGCGTCAACAGCCTGCGTGCATGCGCGAGCCCGCCGATCAGTCCACGCGGTGCGAACCAGATGACCAGCACGAGCACCGCGCCATAGATAATAAGGTCAAGGCCGGGAGCATCGCCTGCCACGAGCTTTGCGCCCTCGCCGAGCGATTTGACGATTAAGGCGCCGAGCAGCGGCCCAAACACAGTTCCGACACCGCCGATGATCGGGGTCAGGAGCGCCTGAACCGAAATCCATGTACCATAGGCAATTCCTGAATCCACAAAGAGAAAATATTGCGCGTAGAAGCATCCGGCAGCGGCGGTGATGGCGGCCGAAATAACCATCGCCGCCAGCTTGACCTTATTCGCATCGACGCCAAGCGCCTTTGCCGCATCCTCGTTCTCGCGTACCGCGACAAGCCAAACGCCGAAACGTGAGCGCTCGATCAGTTGTGCCGTCACAAGGGATACGCCGACGAGCGCCAGGATGACCCAATAGAACGCCGCGCGGCTTTGAAACTGGAACGTCCGGATTCCGAGATCGAGCTTGATCAACGTACCAACGCCGGCGCCCGTGATGGGTGCAACGCTCGCGATAATGCGCAGGACCTCCGCGAACGCGAGTGTCACCAACGCGAAGTAAGACCCACGCAGTCCCGAGCGGAAGGTCAGCGCGCCGAGCGCGGCGCCAAGTGCGGCCGCAGCTGCAACGCCGGCCGCAAATCCAACCCATGCGTTGATGCCATACCGCATTTGCAGGATTGCGGTGACATAGGCGCCGGTGCCGAAGAAGACCGCGTGACCAAAGGAGTATTGTCCACCGTAGCCGCCGAGGATGTTCCATCCCTGCCCCGCGAGCGCGATCATCAGGGCGACAACGAGAAAATTGAGCATGACATTGGAATGCACGACAAAGGGCACTGCGGCCAAAATGGCCAGCACGACTGCGATCGGAATCAGCGATTTCATGCGCGAGCCCCGAACAAGCCGCTCGGCCGAACCAGCAGCACCGCAATAAAGATGAGAAAAATGCCAATTTGCCCCAGCGATTCGCCAAGGAACAGGCCGGACAGGCTTTCAACAACTCCGACAAGGAGCGCACCGATAAGCGCGCCCGGCACGGACCCCATGCCGCCGAGCACGACGATCGTGAACGCAACCAGCACGAAGGCGTCGCCCACATGCGGATTGACATAATAGGTCGGGATCAGCAGGCAGGCCGCGATCGCGACACACGCGGTGCCCAGACCAAAAGTGACGGCGTAGATATGCCCTACGTCTATGCCAGCAAGTTCGGCGCCGAGTTTCTCCTTCGCGACGGCGCGTATTGCCCGACCGACATCGGTAAAAGTCATGAGCAACCAGAGCGTAAGTGCGACTGCAAATGCGGCAACAAAACCAACCATGCGCGGGATAGCGAGAAAGGTCCATCCAACGTCGATCGTCTGAAACGCGTACGGCACATCGATGGTCCGCGTATCGGCCCGGAATGCATAGAGAAGTGCGTTTTCAACAACGACAGCGATGCCAAGAGTTACCAGCAGCATATTGCGGTCGTCGCCGTGCGAAGCCGGTCCAATGATGAATCGCTGCAAGGTATAGCCAATCACAAAGAACATCGGCGCAAGCAGAAACACGGCAACGTACGGATCAAGGCCAAGCAGCCGAAAGGAAAAAAAGGCGGCAAATAGCGCCGCGCTCAACAACGCGCCGTGCGCGAAATTGATGATGTGCAGCACGCCGTAGATCAGCGTGAGCCCCAGGGCGACGAGTGCATAGATTGCGCCGATCAGCAGTCCATTGAGGACGGCTGGAATCAGGATGGCGGACGAGAGCACGGGCGCAATGCTTTGAAAGTCACGGTCGCAAGCGTCGCGTTCGGTGCGCTGCTCGCGACCTATGACACTTAGGCCGGCCGCGGGAACACTGGTTTCGCGTTCGCGAAGGTCGCGGGCAGGACCACCTTAATGTCGTTGTCGAGTACCTGCGTGTTGACCGGCGCAGCGCCCTCGTTCTGGCCATTGACAAACTTGGTCGGTCCGTAAGGCATCAGGTGGCCCGAAAAAGTCGAGCTTGCCAGCGCGTCAGTCAACTTCGCGCGATCCGCCGCGCCGGCGCGCTCGAGCGCGTCGGCGACCAGATAGATGCAGCTGTAATTCATGTAGACTTCGTAGGTATAAAACTGATCCTTCGCCTCGACCTTCTTCTTCAGCGCCAGCGCCTTTTCGTTGCGTGGATCAAACCAGTGGTTGCAGTCCATGATGTATCTGGCCGCTTCAGGAAATTCCTTGACGAACTTGTAGGAAGAAGCTGCCCCGCCGAGCACCGAATAGATGCCTTTCGTTTTAACTTGCTGCTGCTGCATGGTGCGCGCAAGCATGACATATTCATTGTAATAGTTGGCCGGG
>DASXST010000161.1:0-33545 GCA_036505835.1 Pseudolabrys sp.
CGACGTGAGGCCGATTACAGGGCTGTTCAGATCGAACTGGGATTTGTCGGCCGCACGCGCCATCGCGGTTGTGCAATATCTCATCGCGAGGGGTGTATCTCCACAGCACCTTGTTGCCGCCGGCTTCGGCGAATTTCAGCCGATTGACCTTGGCAGGACCGAGGATTCCTACAGGCGCAATCGTCGCATCGAGTTCAAGCTAACCGAACGGTGAGCGAAAAACGTTACACGCTGCGCCGTTACGCCGCGGCCGATGAAGACGCCGTGATTGAATTGTGGCGGCGCACCTGGTCGAAGCACTACCCGCATCTTGATTTTAATGCGCGCTTGGCGTGGTGGCGCGAGCGTTGGCGCAACGAACTCGTCCCGATAGCGCAAATCGTTCTTGCGGACTGTGGCGACGATCTGATCGGCTTTGTCACCGTCGATCCAAAGACAATGTATCTCGATCAGATCGTCGTTGCGCCTGAATATTGGGGCTCGGAAATCGCGACTGCCTTGCTGGATGAAGCCAAGCGCCTTTCGCCGAAAGGCCTCGATCTTTTGGTCAACAAGGATAACTTTCGCGCCATCCGGTTCTACGAGAAGCACGGTTTTATATACGCCGGCGAAGATAAAAACCCGGTGTCCGGAATACCCGTCAACCGGATGGCCTGGCGGTCCTAAGCCATCTCGAATTGCAATTTCGCCAGCCTGGCGTAGAGCCCGCCAGCGGACGCTAGCGAAGCGTGATTGCCCTGCTCGACGATGCGGCCGTGATCAAGCACCAGTATCCGATCGCAATTCTGCACCGTGGCGAGGCGATGCGCGATCACGATACTTGTGCGATCGAGCATCAGCCGCCTGAGAGCCTGCTGCACCAGGGTTTCGCTCTCGGCGTCCAGTGACGATGTCGCCTCGTCGAGCAACAACAGCGGTGCTTTCCGCAAAATGGCGCGCGCAATCGCGATGCGCTGACGCTGACCTCCCGACAGCGTCACCCCGCGTTCGCCGACCGGCGTGTCATAGCCCTGCGGCAGCCGCCGAATGAATTCGGCGGCGTGTGCTGCCTCCGCAGCCTTTTCGATCTCCTGGTCGGTCGCGTCAGGCCGGCCAAATTGGATGTTTTCCCGCACGCTGGCGCCAAACACGACGGCGTCCTGCGGCACCAGCGCGACTTGCTCGCGCAGAGCCCCCGGATCGACTTCGGTGAGTCGAACGCCGTCGAAGCTAACGGTCCCCGACGACGGATCATAGAACCGCTGAATCAAGTGAAAGATAGTGCTCTTGCCCGAGCCTGATGGACCCACAAGTGCGAGCTTCTCTCCGGGCGCCACCCGAAACGTAACGTGATCGAGAACCTGCAACTTGGGCCGACCCGGATAGGCAAAGTTCACATCGCGGAATGCGACCTCACCGGCCGCAGGCTTTGGCAACGCGACCGGCCGCGGCGGCGACTTGATCTGCGGCTCCGCATCAAGAATTTCGAAAAGACGTTCTGCTGCTCCGGACGCCTGCGCGATTTCTCCCCAGACCTGGCTGAGCTCACTGAGACCTCCCGCCGCGAACACAGCATAGAGAACAAACTGCCCGAGCCGCCCGGGCGTGATGTCACCGGCAAGCACGTCTTGCGCGCCGACCCATAGAACCACCACGATGCTGGCAAACACCAGAAAGATCACGACGGCAGTCAGCACACCGCGTGCCTTGGTGGCATCGCGAGCCGCACCATAAGCGTACTCCACGGCAGAGGAGAAACGGGACTGCGCAATTTTCTCATTCGTGTAAGCCTGCAGCGTGCGAACCGCCCCGATCATTTCATCGGCATAGCCAGACGCATCGGCAAGCGTGTCCTGAGCGGCGCGGCTGCGTCTGCGAACCGCGCGTCCGAAAGCGACCAGCGGAAGCACGATCACGGGAATTGCGCCCAGCACGAATAGCGACAGCCGGGGACTTGTAACGACCATCATGGCGGCACCGCCCAGGAACAGCAGGAGGTTGCGCAATGCAATCGAGATTGAGGCGCCGACGGCTGATTTGATCTGCGTCGTGTCGGCTGTCAGCCGCGATACAATTTCTCCGGTTCTGGCCGTATCAAAAAAGGCAGATGACAGACGCGTGAGATGGGCGAATACTTCCGAGCGCAAGTCAGCTACGATGCGTTCGCCCAGCGTGGTCACCAGGTAGTAACGCAGCGCGCTGGAGATCGCGAGCAAGGCGACGACAGCGATCATCAGCGCGAAGTAGCTGTCGATCAGCTGCACCGCCTTGTCGGAGAAGCCAAAATCGATCATCCGGCGTACTGCGACCGGCACTACAAGCGTGGTGAGCGCGGCGACCGTCAGTGCCGCCAGCGCCGCGAACGTGCGGCCACGATAGCGGGCGATATAGGGTATCAGTCGAGCTAACGGCTTGACCCTCAGCTTGCGCGGCTCTCCTCGCGCCGGCGCGCTCGCAACATCCAGCCCCCTCCCGTCGGTGGAAAAACTCATGCAGACCCTCTGCCACCCGCCCCCGCGTTCTTAATGCCTTGCGGCCCCGATCGCGGTCAATCGCCGTGGCTTGCCGCCTGCAATCTGCTGCTGTATAGGAGCGGCCAAATTCAGCCCTCAATCGGCGCGAAGAGCGCCCACGGAACAACGATGAAACAAGATATCCATCCGGGCTATCACACCATCAAGGTGGTGATGACCGACGGCACCGAATTCACCACCCGCTCCACCTGGGGCAAGGAAGGTGACGTCCTGCACCTCGATATTGATCCGAAATCGCATCCGGCGTGGACCGGCGGTCAGCAGCAAATCGTGGACCGTGGTGGCCGGGTATCGCGCTTCCAGAAAAAGTTCTCCGGCTTCCTTAAAGGCGACGAGAAGAAATAAGCGAGAGTTTCGGAAAATTAGCAAACCCCCGCGTCGTGCGGGGGTTTTTGCTTGGCGATGTGTCTACTAGATGCTCTCGGCTCCGAATGCGGCCTTTAACAAACCAAGCTGGCGCTCAACCGGATTGGCTGGGGCAGGATGCTCGGGGCTGTTCTGGTTGTACATCGTCGCATCGAGACGCCGCACCTTCGCATAGAGCTTCTGCGAACGCGCGATGAGCCCGTGCAGCGTCGGCGGCAGCAGTTCGACGTTGGCGGGATCGTAGCCATCCGTGGACGCAAGCTTGACCTTTGTCTTTTCCTTGCTGGCCTGCGCCAGCGACATCTCGCCTTCTTTCACGGCGCGATGAAGCAGCAGCCAGGAAGCGAGCTGCATCAGCCTCGTTGTCAGCCGCATGCTTTCGGTGGCGTAGGCAAGAGCGGCGGCACGCTCGAGTTTCTTGGATTGCTGCCGGCCAGGACCGTCAAGATAAGTTGCCGTTTCCTCGACCAGCGCCATGCCGTCACGAAACAAATCGGCAAAAACCTGGGAGCTCGCGAGCCGCTCACTAAACGACACCGGTTGCGTTTCGCTCAAAGGCTTCTCGGACATAACGCACGCCCTTACTCACCCGGGAGGCGGATACACACCCCGTATACGATTGGGTAAGCATGACGCGGTTACACGACCTCTGTCCAGCCGGTGCTATGGTTAACATGGCAATATAGTTGCCGCGCAAAGACGAAAAAAGAGCCGCCGTTACCGGCGGCTCAAGGTGATAACAGGGAGGCGTCAAACAGAGTGGACAGGAGCCACTCAATGTCCACATGAAGATGGACAGTGGCAGTAGTGGTCGAGAAAGCTTAACGACACCTTAAAAACATGGGCGCAATACAAATATTTTTTGCGCGCCCCCGCACGTCGATACCTCCGCCGGAAGCACTTGCGCGTCTTGCATCAACGCTTGAAAAACTGATCGGCAGCCGCGCGCGAAGCGCGCTTTTGCGAAATGTCGGCCTCAATTCGTCTAATCTCGTCATGCAGCAGTTGTACGCGCGCACCGAGTTCTTCGACCGACAGCAAAGTGAGATCCTGTCCAATTTCGTGGGTTACTTTTTTCTTCGGCTTATCGTCCTCATCGACCACTGGCATGGATGGCCTCCTGCAGCGGAAATCTAGCCATAGCGGCGATGGTTGTCACATCGCCATGGCCCGCCTAAACAAGACGGCCAAATTGCACAAAGCGAGGACAACTGATGGCGGCACTTCCAAGCACCATGACTGCGATCGGCATCAAGGCGGCCGGCGGCCCGGATATGCTCGTGCGCCAAGAGCGCCCGGTGCCGGTTCCTGATGATGGCGAAATTCTGGTGAAAGTTGCAGCTGCCGGCGTGAACCGTCCCGATGTGATGCAGCGCATGGGTCTTTATCCGCCACCGCCCGGTGCGCCGGATATTCCCGGGCTAGAGATTGCCGGCGAAGTCGTCGCGCTCGGCCCGGGCGTCAGGCGCTGGAAGATCGGCGATCGCGTGATGGCGCTGGTGGTCGGCGGCGGATACGCCGAGTACTGTGTTGCTCACGAAGGGCACGCTTTGCCGGTGTCCGGTTTGTCGATGATTGAAGCGGCGGCAGTCCCGGAAACTTTTTTCACCGTCTGGCACAATGCGTTCGAGCGAGGCGGTCTGAAAAGCGGCGAGACATTGCTGATCCATGGCGGCTCGTCCGGCATTGGCACCAGCGCCATCCAGCTTGCGAAATCATTCGGCGCGCGCGTGATCACGACCGCGGGCTCGGAAGAAAAGTGCGCGGCATGCCGCAAACTCGGCGCCGACGTCGCCATTAACTATAGGACAGAGGACTTCGTCGCAGCCACGAAGGCCGCCACCGGCGACAAGGGCGCCGAGGTCATAGTCGACATGGTGGGTGGAGATTATATCGCGCGCAATTATGAAGCCGCGGCAGTAGAGGGGCGCATCGTCCAAATCGCATTTCAGGGCAGCCCGAAGGCCAACGTGGATTTTCGCCGCATTATGCTAAAGCGGTTGCACCACACCGGATCAACCCTGCGCGCGCGCTCGGTGGCTGATAAAGCTGCAATCGCCCGGGCGGTCGAGGAGAACGTCCTGCCTCTTATGGTTGCCGGGAAGGTGAAACCGGTCATCTATAAGACATTCCCGCTCAACGCAGCGGCCGCCGCGCACGAGCTGATGGAAGCCAGCACCCATATCGGCAAAATCGTGCTAACAATTTGATCGGACGCCCATTTCTGGAGAAGCCGCGAAATCGGCGCAATGTCGAACTTAAACTGAACAGGGTGCGATTGTTTGAGGATTCGAACCGTCGGCGAGGCCAGGGCCCCAGACTGCAAGGCGATGCCGCGGGTGGGGGTTTCATTTTGGTTATGATACGCCGCCTAACAGCTGTGGCGTTCGCCGTCGCCACTTCGCTGTTGGCGTCTCAGATTGCATGCGCGGTGGAATCGATAAACGTGCGGCTCGATGCCGCCGCAATCGATCTGACGGCTGCAACAGAAGTGCAAAAGACCGATGGCGATCGCATCCAGGTGTCAACCGCGCCGGGGCCCGACGGCATCGTCCGACGCATCGAAGTACGCGCCCGCGAAGGCAACAACAATTGGGCGGTGTTTGCGCTCACCAATAACAGCGACGAGCAAATCGATCGCCTGATTGTCGTTCCGCATTATCGCATGGTCGGATCCGGCCTGTTCTGGCCCGACCTCGGTCTTTCGCGTATCGCAGCAATTACGCCCTCGACCGGCGATCGCCCAGTGCGTCAGGAAAGTTCGACGGCGGACATTTTCCGCGTCACGCTCGATCCGGGCGCCGTGATTACGTTCGTTGCGGAATTGCGAAGCGACAAGTTGCCGCAGCTCTATCTTTGGGAGCCGGATGCCTACAAGGACAAGGTTAACTCTTTCACCCTTTACTATGGCATCGTCATCGGCATTGCAGGCCTGCTCGCGCTTTTTCTGACCATTCTGTTTGTGGTCAAGGGCTCGATCATGTTCCCGGCCGCCGCCGCGCTTGGCTGGGCTGTATTGGTCTACATCGGCATCGATTTCGGCTTCTGGGGCAAAGTGTTCGACATGTCGGCCGGAGCCGAGCGTGTTTGGCGCGCCTGCGGCGAGGCAATTCTTTCGGCCACGCTGCTGGTTTTTCTGTTCGCCTATCTTAATTTGTCGCGCTGGCATGTACGCTACGCCCACATCACCATCGCCTGGCTTGCAGCCCTTGCGGCTCTTGTTGCCGTGGCCGTATTCGACCCTGCAGTCGCCGCCGGAATTGCCCGGATATCGCTTGCGGGCATCGCCTTGTTTGGCTTTGCCCTCGTTATCTATCTTTCCACGCACGGTTTCGACCGCGCGGTGCTGCTGATTCCGACCTGGCTGCTGCTGGTGGCATGGACGTCAGCCGCCGGCCTCGCCGTCACCGGAGTGGTGACGAACGATATCATCGGCCCGGCGCTGCTCGGTGGCCTCGTGTTGATCGTGATGCTGATCGGATTCACGGTCATGCAGCATGCATTTGCGGGCGGCATCACGCATGGCATCGTTTCGGACGTGGAACGCCGCGCGCTTGCGCTGACCGGCGCCGGTGACCTGATCTGGGACTGGGACGTATCGGCAGACAAGGTGTTCACCAGCTCGGAGACCGAGCACATGCTCGGCCTGAAGCGCGGCTCGCTCGAAGGACCGGCTGCGATTTGGCTCGAAGTCTTGCATCCGCTCGACCGCGATCGCTTCCGGGCTGCGCTTGATGGCGTGGTCGAACAGCGCCGCGGCCGGCTTACGCAGGACTTCAGACTGCGCACTGCCGACGGAAATTTTCTCTGGTTCACCCTCAAGGCGCGTCCGGTCGTGGGCTCGGACGGAGAAGTCGTGAGGCTCGTGGGTACGCTCACCGACGTGACGGACTTCAAGAACGCCGAGGAACGGTTGCTTTTTGACGCCGTTCACGACAACCTCACCGGCCTGCCCAACCGCGAGCTGTTCATAGATCGCCTTGAGGCGGCTCTTGGCTTTGCTCGCGCCGATCCGCAATTCCGTCCGTCGATCGTGGTGATCGATCTCGACCGCTTCAAGCAGGTCAACGATTCGGTCGGCATCGCGGTCGGAGATTCGATCCTGCTCACCATCGCGCGCCGTCTTTCACGCCTGCTGAAGCCGCAGGACACGCTGTCGCGGCTGACCGGCGACCAGTTCGCGATGATCGTCCTGTCGGAACGTGAGCCGGCGCGCATCGTGGCTTTCGCCGAAACGATCCGGCGGACCCTGCGTGCACCAATTGCGTTCAATGACCGCGAGATTTTCCTCACGGCTTCCATTGGGCTGGCTCTTGCCGAAAATCAGGCAAACCACACCGAAGAGGTGCTCAAGGACGCTGAGCTCGCGATGTATTACGCAAAGCGCATCGGCGGGGATCGCATCGAGATCTTCAAGCCGGCGATGCGTTCGCGCAAGACCGATCGCCTGGCAATGGAATCGGAATTGCGTCGCGCCATCGAGCGCGAGGAAATCAAGATGCTCTATCAGCCGATCGTCCGGCTGGAAGACCGCGCAATCGCGGGCTTCGAGGCGTTGGCTCGCTGGGATCATCCCAAGCTCGGGCGACTATCGCCGGCGGAATTCATTTCAATTGCCGAAGAAATCGGGCTGATCGTCGATCTTGGTCTTTTCGTTCTCGACCATACCGCGCGACACCTTGCCCAGTGGCAGGCGGCCACGCGTGCGCGCGAGCCGGTGTTTGCCAGCGTCAATGTGTCGTCGCGGCAATTGCTGAGGCACGACTTGATTCAGGATTTGCGCGCCGTATTGGGACGCGCCGCGCTCGCCAGGGGCACTCTCAAGCTCGAGATCACCGAATCGCTGGTCATGGAAAATCCGGAGCACGCGGCGCAGATTCTGACCCGCATCAAGGAGCTCGGTGCAGGCTTGTCGCTCGACGACTTCGGTACCGGGCATTCCTCGCTTGCTTATCTGCAGCGCTGCCCCTTCGACACGATCAAGATCGATCAATCCTTTGTGCGGACCACGCCGCGCGGAACGCGGCCGGTGATCCTGCGTTCGATCATCGCGCTCGCGCATGATCTCGGCATGGAGGTCGTAGCCGAAGGCGCCGAAACGGATTCAGATGCCGTCGAGCTCTACCAGCTTGGTTGCGAATACGCGCAGGGCTTCGCTTTTGGCGAGCCCATGAGTGCGGAAGGTGCACGTGATCTGCTGATCGACAAGCCGACGCGGCTGCGCGCCCTCAAGATTGCTTCCGAGTAATATCTTTCAATGCGAGATGGCCGGGGCAAGCCCGGCCACGCACGCCGAAATTTCACGCGTGGCCGGCCTCGCTCGACAGCATGCCCAGATCAATGCCGATCTTGCGCAAGGCCTTTTCATACTTGGTGTCTGTATCCTGACCGAAAATCAATTCCGCGTCGGCCGCGCAGTGAAGCCATCCGTTTTGCTGGATCTCGTGCTCGAGTTGTCCGGGGGCCCATCCAGCGTACCCAAGCGCAAGGATGGCGCTCGCCGGTCCTTTGCCTCGCGCGATCGCCTTGAGAATGTCGAGCGTAGCCGTAAGGCAGACGCCCTCGTCGATGGGCAATGTGGAATTCTCGATAAAGAAATCGGACGAGTGCAACACGAAGCCACGCCCGGTCTCGACCGGGCCGCCCTTAAGAACCTTCACATCGCCGGCGCCGGTCGGCAACTGGATCCGTTCGGCGGCGGGAATCACCTCAAGCTGTACCAGCAGGTCAGGGAATTTAATATTGGCCGCCGGATGATTGACGATGATGCCCATGGCACCTTCGGTTGAATGGGCACAGACATAGATCAGGGCCCGCGCGAAACGCTCGTCGTTCATCGCAGGCATGGCGATCAGCATTTGCCCATCGAGATAGCCTCGCCCGGGGCCTTGCTGCATCGTCTTGCGTGAAATCTTCATGGCAAAAGGTTACCTGAACGACCCGCCTTTGCAAACGAACGCTGCGGCCGAAAGTTCAACCCTTCACAATCATATTGGACCAGACAATTGTGGCAGCCAGCCGCCGGGATCGTGTTCAACGCTTGCTCACGATGAATTCAGTGGCGCAGCATGTGGTTACCGACTAGAGCCTCGGCAATGGCCAATATTCGCACAACCTTGCATACTGCGCTGATCGCACTGGGAATCGCCGCCGTCCTGGCAACGTCGGGGCATGCTGCCGACGAATCACCGTGGAGCGAGGACATCCGATCCGCGATCAGGATTATTGCCGGCACCAACAAGAACGCCGATGCGCCGCTGCGCGCGGGTGTCGAGATCAAGATGCAACCGGGATGGAAGACCTACTGGCGCTATCCCGGCGATTCCGGCGTGCCGCCACAGTTCGATTTTTCGAACTCGGAAAATCTGAAATCCGCAACCGTACTCTACCCCGCCCCGAGCCTGTTTAAAGACGACACAGGCCAAACCCTTGGTTACAAAGAGAGGGTCGTCTTTCCGGTCGTGGTATCGCCGCAGCAGCCGGACAAACCCGTCCGGTTGCGGCTGAAAGTCGACTATGCGGTCTGCGAGAAACTCTGCGTTCCGGTGGAGGGGCGCGCTGAACTCACGCTTGGCTCCGGCAACAGCTCGCACAATACGGAATTGACCGCGGCGGAAGGGCGCGTGCCCAGGCAAGTCACTGCTGCGCAGGCCGGGCTCAATGCGCGCCGCGTCAATACCGGGACAAAGCCGCAGGTCACCGTTGATCTTGCCGCCCCTGCCGGCCAAACGGTGGACTTGTTTGTCGAGGGGCCAACGCCTCGATGGGCCTTGCCCATTCCGAAACCTGTCAAGCCGACGCCAGCCGGACGGGCCCAGTTCAGCTTTGAACTAGACGGCTCGCCACCAGGTACGGATCCCATGGGCCAGATTGATTTGACTTTCACGGTCGTCACTGGCGAATGGGCATTTGAGGTCAAGAGCCGTCTCGACTAATTAGCGGCGACGGCGTAATTACCGGGCCAAGAACCTGAATTTCCGTAACGCGAGAGGACACCTATGCCTATCAAGGTCGGCGAACGATTGCCTGATGCCAAATTCCGCGTCATGAGCACCGAAGGCCCCGTTTGGAAGACCACTGACGAGATTTTCAAAGGCCGAAAGGTGGCGCTGTTCGCGGTGCCCGGCGCCTTCACGCCGACCTGCAATAACCTGCACATTCCAAGTTTTCTGAACAACGTCGACGCCATCAAGGCCAAGGGCGTGCAGACGATCGCGGTGACCGGCGTCAATGACGTGTTTGTCATGGAAGCCTGGAAGAAGTCGACCGGCGCCGATGGCAAGATCGATTTTCTCGCTGACGGGAATGGCGAATTTGCCAAGGCGATCGACATGGCTTTTGACGGATCCGGCAACGGGCTCGGGACACGCTCGAAGCGCTATTCGATGCTGGTTGAGGATGGCGTGGTCAAAAAACTCAACATCGAGGACGCCCCTGGAAAGTGCGAGATTTCGGGCGGCCAGGCGCTGCTGGCGCAGCTCTAGTGAATTTGCGATTGCGGTCCGCCGAAGTGGGAGGGCCGGAATCCGGACGCACCTGCTGAAACGATATTCGCATTCCGGGTTCAGGCCAGCGCCCGGAATGACTATTTGGTCTTCATGGCGCCAAGAGCGTCAGCTCGCGCGGCCACAAGACCTTCCCGCGCAAGCATGTCAGCCCGCTCGTTCATGGCATGGCCGGCATGGCCCTTGATCCAATGCCAGTGCACCCTGTGATGGGCTAACGCTTCGTCGAGGCGTTTCCACAAGTCGACATTTTTAACGGGCTTCTTGTCTGCGGTACGCCAGCCATTTTTCTTCCATCCGTGAATCCACCCAGTGATGCCGTTCTTGAGGTATTCGCTATCCGTATGCAGATCGACTGCACAAGGACGTTTAAGAGCCTCCAATGCCGAAATCGCCGCCATTAGTTCCATACGATTGTTTGTCGTGTGGGGATCGCCGCCTTTGAGTTCCTTTTCGTGGTCGCCGAAGGTGAGGATCGCGCCCCAACCGCCCGGCCCGGGATTGCCGGAGCAGGCGCCATCCGTGTGAATGGTGACGCGCTGCTCGCTCACGCGAATGGCCCTTTGCGCATCATTTTTTCCGCAATTCCCGATTCTTCCTTCGGCGTCATGCGCCCAGTCCATAATCCCGTACGGTCTTGACCGACTGGTGAAAGCGCAGCTTCCGGTAATACTCCAGCGGATCTTTTGGACGCACGAACGCACCATCTGGCACCGCTAGCCAATCGACCAGCCTTGTCAGTAGGAAGCGCATGGCCGCGCCGCGCGCGAGCACAGGAAGCGCGGCTCGCTCGGCGCCCGAGAGAGCGCGAACTTTACCATACGCGCCAAGCAGCGAGCGTCCCTTGGTCACGTTATAAGAATGGTCGGCTTCGAAGCACCAGGCATTGAGGCAAATCGCGATGTCGTAGGCCAGCGTGTCGGTACAGGCAAAGTAGAAATCGATCAGACCGGACAGCTTGTCGCCGAGAAAGAACACATTGTCCGGGAAAAGATCCGCATGGATCACGCCTTGCGGAAGCTGTCGCGGCCAGGATTTCTTCAGCACTTCGAGTTCTGTTGCTATCTCGGCGCAAAGCCCCTGCCTTACACTATCGCCGCGCTCCTTCGCATGTTCATACAGTGGCCGCCAGCTCTCGATCGATAGAGCATTTTTCCGCCTCGGCCTGAAGTCAGCTCCGGCAAGATGCAGCCGCGCCAGTGCCTCGCCAACGGCCGCGCAGTGGTTCGGACTAGGCCGCCGGATCCACAATCCATCAAGAAACGTGACGATCGCGGCCGGCCGACCAGCGATCTTGCCAAGGAGGCCGCCGCGCTTGTTCTTTACCGGCTGCGGACAAGTGATGCCACGAGCCGCCAGATGCTCCATCAGGCCCAGAAAAAATGGCAGATCGTCTTCAGCGACCCGCTTTTCGTACAGCGTCAGAATGAAATTGCCGGTGCCGGTGTGCACCAGAAAATTCGAGTTCTCGACGCCCTCCGCGATACCCTTGTAGGCGAGCAGTTCGCCGATGTCATAAGCGGCCAGAAAGCGGGTGAGATCTTCCGCCGAAACGTCGGTATAGACGGCCATAAAGGCTCACTCCGCCGCCTCGTGGGGTCGCAATGGACGAGGCAACGGAAAAAATACCCCCTCCTCCGTCGCCGTGACGGTCTCGATGTCGAGCGTGTAACGTTCCGCGAAGGCCCCCATGATTTCCTCGACCAGCACTTCGGGCGCCGAAGCGCCGGCAGTGATGCCGAGGCGAGTCACGTTTTTGAAATCGCTCCAATTAACATCGGCGGCACACTGCATGAGAAATGCCCACGGACAGCCCGATTTCTCCGCCACTTCCTTGAGGCGCTGCGAGTTCGATGAATTTGGCGCGCCGACAACGATCATGGCATCGACGACAGGCGCAACGCGTTTCACCGCCTCCTGGCGATTTGTCGTTGCGTAACAGATGTCTTCCTTGTGCGGACCCGAAATGTCGGGAAAGCGCTGTTTCAAAAGGCCGACCATCGCCGCGGTATCGTCCACCGACAGCGTGGTTTGCGTCACGTACGCCAACCGGTTGGCGTCGCGCGGCCTAAAATTTTGAACATCCTCAAGCGTCTCCAGCAGCGTGATGCTGCCGGGAGGCAGCTGACCCATGGTCCCGACGACTTCCGGATGGCCCGCGTGCCCGATGAGCACAATTTCACGCCCGCGGCGATTGTGGATTTCGGCCTCGCGATGCACTTTGGTGACCAGCGGACAAGTCGCATCGATCGTGAACAGATTGCGCCGCCGGGCCTCCTCAGGGATCGCTCGCGCGACGCCATGGGCGGAAAAGATCACCGGCGCGTGGTCATCGGGAACCTCACTGAGTTCCTCGACAAAAATCGCGCCCTTGGCCCGAAGACCCTCCACGACGTACCGGTTATGCACGATTTCATGGCGCACGTAGACAGGCGCTCCATAGATCGCCAGGGCGCGTTCCACGGATTCAATGGCGCGCACCACGCCGGCGCAAAAGCCCCGCGGCGAACAGAGCAGGACCTTCAGGACTGGCTTGGGCGAACTGGATGCCATTTCGACCTCGAAAGCCCGCAAATTTGGCGCGGATTTCCGGCATGGACATGGGATGCCCCGCCCCTCCATGTCAAGCGTGCCGGTTGCATGACCCCGGCGCTACCCCTATATTCCACCTACTTTTTCCGATCATCATAGATGATCCAAAGCTTCGCCCTGGGGCGGGCGGAGCATAGAGGAGATTTTGCCATGGCGACCGCAGCACCCTTGATGCCGAAGGCGACCGCCGTCTGGCTGTTGGACAACACCGCGCTGTCGTTCGACCAGATCGCGGAGTTCTGCAAATTGCACCCGCTCGAGGTGAAGGCGATCGCCGATGGCGATGCGGCACAGGGAATCAAGGGCCTCGATCCCATCCTGACTGGCCAACTGACCCGCGAGCAGATCGCCGAGGCGGAGAAAAACCCCGAAGCCCGTCTGAAGCTCACTGAGCCGAAAGTTTCTGTTCCGACGTCGGAACGCGGCAAGAAAGGCCCGCGCTACACGCCGGTCTCGCGCCGTCAGGACCGGCCAAATGCCATTTTGTGGCTGGTGCGTAATCATCCGGAACTCAAGGACAGCGCGATCATGCGGCTGGTGGGAACTACCAAATCGACGATCGCGTCAATCCGAGATCGCACGCACTGGAATTCGGCGAATCTGACGCCCATGGACCCTGTGACACTTGGCCTCGCTTCGCAGATTGATCTCGATTTCGAAGTGCAGCGCGCCAATAAGGAAAAGCCTGCGCCTGTGGACACCGGCGCGACACTGCTGCCTGCCGCCGAGACCACCGCGCGTAAGGAAACCGAAATTGCCGCCAAAGCGGAGCCCGAGAAAAAGCCAGGCGAGCTCGATGTCAACGCCGTCTTCGCGAAGCTGAAGCAACTCGGCGGCAAGAGCGAAAAGGACGGCGAATAAAAATTTTCGCTGCTATTGCGATAATTTCTAATCAATGATCTCTCCCCGTTGATGCGCGGGTAATGCGCTGTGGCACCTCGCACCCGGATCGCAATTATGTGATCGCGCGGCTATCGGCATATTGCGCTGGAAATCGCAATCCGGTTCCGGATAGGCCGATTGCGATCGGTAAATTAAGTTCGCATTCACTCGTGAGGCCGACGATCGCCAACGTTGGGCGTTGTGACGTTTCACTCTGTTCTGGGCGCACTCAGCTGGCCGCGCAAACTGCCGCTTCCCCACCCGGCATTTGCGCGGCCGGTTTCGTTTTTTGGATGTGTTGATCAATATCCTCGCGTGCCGTTGATCGCGGCCACGTAACGCGCAACAGATTTCTCCAAAACCTGTTTGGCGTCCTTGGCGATCACGCGATCGAAATAGTGACCGTAAATAATGTCAAACTTGAATGGTGCCAGCGCCTTGCCAATGTGCTCGACCTCACGCGCCGACAGCGGGATGAAGTTCGGATAGCTGCGCATGAAGGAGAGCCACTTTCTGTCGGTGGCAACAGTCAGGATGTCGCCCGCGCAAACAATTCCACGTCCGGCTGCGCCGCCCGCCCAATGCATCACCGTGCCCCCGAGGAAATGTCCGCCGCAACGGACCAGCGTCACGCCATTCCACAGCTTGAGCGTATCGCCCTCCCACAATTTCACCGCCTTGCCTTTGCGCATGATCCAGTCCTGGTCGGCGGCGTTGAGATGGATGGGACAACCGAATGCGTCAGCCCACTCATTCATCGTCGTGTAAAAATGCGGGTGCGAGATCGCAATCGCTTTTAGGCCGCCGAGACCCTTGATCATGCTGATCGTCGCCGCATCGAGCGTCGAAACGCAGTCCCACAGTATGTTGCCGTTTTCAGTGCGCACCAGGAGCGCGCGCTGGCCAATCGCGAAACCGGCGCTGACGCCGATCAAGCCGGTGTCGTATTCATGGAAACTGTTCATGTGGCTCTGCGACAATTCGCCGAGCGTAGTCCAGGTCTGTCCCCTTGGCGGCACATACTGCCGCTCTTCCTCACAGATGACGCATTGCTCGGGGGGGCGCGCACTCTCCGGGTACTGCGTGCCGCAGGCGGTGCAGATGTAAAAAGGCATGAGATCCTTGGGGTTCGATTTTCAGGCTCGAGCATCACTGCCGGGCGATAAGTCTACTAATATTTCCTTCGGTGCGAACCATCACTATTTGTGCGCAGCAATATTCCACTAAGTGATTAAAAAGCTTTACAAATTAATGTGAGGAACATGTGTCTTGTGCAAAGCAAAAACCGAGTTATCTCGACGGTCGAACTCCATGGAACTATCGGGTGGTCACATGATCTCAAGAAGCGCGAAATTCTTGTCGGCAATCGCGGTCGCTTTGATTGCCACGGTTGCCGTCGCCCGCACGATCCACACCCACGTCGCGCCGTCTGGCGCACACGTCACCACCGGCAAGGTGATCGGTACCACTCCGGCCCCCACGCCTCTCCACCGACAGGGAATCATCGTTTGCGGCATGGCGCTCGATGCGAACTGCGAAAAGCTCGAGACCCTGTTGCCGATGTGAGAACGGGTTGAGTCAACGCCCGCCAAGAATTTCTGCAGAAAATCTCCAGGGAATTTAAGGCTCGCGGCAAGCTCGCGGTCAAGCATGTGAAGGCCCCCGCGGATAAGTACCGCACCTCCTGAACAAGCCGGCCGGACGGTAGTCAGATCGCTCAACTGTCTGCGGCGCATTTGGCCGGATTCGGCGCGCAGGTCTGCCTCGATGGCGAGGATTTACGTTCGTGCTAAATCTCCGGAGCCAACCAGTCATGAAGTTCGCGTTGGAAGCTTTACGCCCGCCGCTTTTTTCGTCTATCGGGACGCGCTCTGAAAGGGTAAAGCCGGCACAGGTCGCCGGTCGGACACGGCTTGCCTCGATCGACCTTCTGCGCGGCCTGGTCATGGTGGTGATGGCGGTTGATCACACGCGCGACTTTTTCGCAGCGGGTGGCTTCAACCCGCGCGACGTCACTGACCCGGCACTATTTCTGACCCGCTGGATCACGCATTTCTGCGCGCCGACTTTCATATTGTTGGCGGGCATATCCGCGTTTCTCTATGGCACGGGCCGACAAACAGGCGAGGTCAGTCGCTACCTTTTTACGCGCGGCTGTTGGCTGGTGATTATCGAAGTGACCCTCGTCCGCGTGGGCTGGTCTTTTAATTTTCACTTTGACCATCTTGTTCTCCAAGTCGTTTTCGCCATCGGCGCTTCGATGATCGTACTCGCGGCACTCATTCACCTGCCGCGTTGGGCGATCGCTACGGTCGGGGTGATCATGATGGCCGGCCACAATATGTTAGACGGCGTCAAAACTGAGCACCTCGGCGCCGCCGCGCCGATCTTGAATCTGTTGCACCAGCCCGGGCTTCTGGATCTGGGCACGAATTTCAAGTTATTCGTGCTTTATCCGCTGATCCCGTGGATCGGCGTGATGGCAACGGGCTATTCGCTCGGCCCCCTGTTTACGGTTGAGCGCGGGATACGCGTCCAACGGCTGTTCGTTCTCGGAGGCGCAATCACCGCAGGATTTGTGATCTTGCGCGCGACTAATCTGTACGGCGATCCCACGCCTTGGGCCGTGCAAGGCCGCCCATTCGTGACCCTGTTATCGTTCATCAATTGCGAGAAGTATCCGCCGTCGCTGCTATATCTCGCCATGACGCTGGGACCGGCGCTCCTGCTGTTGGCCGCGTTTGAACGTGCAAGTGGAATTATTGTCGACTGGATCACGACTTTCGGTCGCGTGCCGTTCTTTTACTACGTGGTCCATATTTTTTTGATCCATGCGCTTGCCATTGTGTTCGCCTGGGTGACCATCGGCGAGGATCCCTGGCTCCTGGGAGCTTTCCCGCCGCAAAAAACCGCCGCCTATGGACTTGGGTTGGCTGGCGTCTATACAGTCTGGGTGTTGGTGCTCATAGCTCTTTATCCAGTCTGCCGATGGTTTGCGGGCGTGAAGCGGCGGCGAACCGAATGGTGGTGGAGCTATCTCTAGCGCCCGATTTCAAGGAGCAGTTTTCGTGGTCAGACTCCTGGGCGTTTTCGCCTGCAGCGCGCTGTTTTTTATGGCCACCGTCCCGGTGTTGTCTCAAACTTCATCCAAGCCAAGAAGCCCAGGCGAGATCGCCGCGGCGGACCGGATCGCTATGGAGAAACGCGCGACCTGCCAGCGCGAAGCGCGCGCAAAGAAATTAGCTTTCTGCAACGTCGCAGCTTTGTCAAAGATTGCATTAAGCGCTGAAGTCCAAAGTCGCGGTGGACACTTGGTGTTTGCCCGGTCCGAGGGCCATCCCGGCTTGGCCCGACGCACTCGATGTGCCACGGTGCATTTCCGTGTCCGACATAATGAATAGTTTGCGGTGTTTTCCAAAGACAATTGCCGTAATCGCCGCGCGAAGCCGGAGCACATCATGAGTTCCAATCGCCGTTCGAAGACCTCCGCATCCGGCATTGAGCGCCCGACCCGGGAAGCAGCCGAAGATGCGGTTCGCACGCTCATTCGGTGGGCCGGTGATGATCCGCGCCGGGAAGGCCTTCGCGGCACCCCCGGTCGCGTCGTCCGCGCCTACGAAGAATGGTTTGCCGGATATTTCGAGGACCCACGCGAGTATCTGCAGCGGACTTTCGAGGAAGTGGCAGACTATGACGAAATGGTCCTGTTGCGCGACATCCGGTTTGAATCACATTGCGAGCATCATATCGCGCCGATCATCGGACGCGTCCACATCGGCTACCTGCCGCGCAAGCGTGTTGTCGGGATTTCAAAACTCGTGCGCCTGGTCGACGTCTTTGCCAAGCGGATGCAGGTTCAGGAAAAAATGACGGCGGAGATCGCATCCTGTCTTAACAGCGTCCTGAAGCCATCAGGAGTGGGAATTGTGGTCGAAGGCGCGCATGAGTGCATGACGACACGGGGAGTTCATAGGCCTGACGTAACGATGGTCACGAGCCGCATGCTCGGCGTATTCCGTACGAACTTCAAAACCCGCCAGGAATTCCTTGCGGCCATCAAACTCAGGCACACGATCGACGACGGCTCTCTCTAACGCCGCAGGCCTAGTTCAAGTGTGGACCAGGGCCTGCCGCCTCAAGAACGGCAGCGCGCCACTCGCGCTTGATCGGCAAGATTGGCGGCATCGGAGCGACGTCTGGCTCCGCCGTTGGCGCGGCGATCGATTGGATATTCTCGGTCCGCGATCCTCTGCGCATGAACAAGTTATAGATCACCCATTGCGCGCGGTGACGCTTGCCGCTCAGCGGAAACCGATTGGCGATTGAGGACGTTGCGTAAAAATTTCGATAGGCACGATCTACCCCGATACGAAGTTCATCGCCCGACATCTGCGCCGGACGATAAACGACATGCCCCTGGTCATACATCGTCCAATCGAAAGAAACGATGCGATTGGCCTTCTTCATCTCGTACCAGGTCAGCGTGCCGGGGTACGGCGTCAAAGTCGAATAAGCGACGGCGTCATATTTGGCGTCGATATTGAATTTGACCGTGTCATCGAACACCGACAGCGTGTCGCCATCGAATCCGTACATGAACAACCCAAACACCATGATGCCGTAGGAGTGAACCTTTTCGACAAGCGCCGCGAATGTCTCGGGCCTGTTAACGTGCTTGTGCACGCTTGTGAGAGTGGAGCGGGAAATTGACTCAAAACCGATGCTCAGCAGCGTGCAGCCGCTTTCGGCCGCAAGCTCAAGCATGCGGTCGTCCTGCGCAAGTTTCGACGTCACGCCCGCCTGCCAATGAATATTCCGACCTTTCAGGGCGCGCATGACCTCTTTCGGTCGTTCAGGCGTGCCAAAAAAATCGGCATCGTTGATAGAGATGATGCGCGAGCCGCAGTTTTCCATTTCATGAATCACTTCATCGACGGGACGGTAACGGAATCGGAGCCCGTTCATAAGCGGTTCGGCGCAGAACGTGCAGCCTTGATGGCATCCGCGCGAGGTCTGGACAAAAGTGCGGTTGACGTAGCGATGCTTCTTCAGAAGATCGTAGCGCGGCATCGACAAGCCGGCCATTGGGTGCAACTTGCAGGACTTGTATGTCCCTCGCATTTGCCCGTCACGGAGATCGTCGAGCAACTTGTCGATCACGAGCTCCACTTCGCCAATGACGACAGCATCGCAATGCTTGAGCGCTTCTTGCGGCATGAAGCTTGGATGAACCCCGCCCATGACCACTGGAAAGCCCTTAGCGCGGAACTGGTCGGCAATTTCGTAACCACGATTGACGTAGCTCGTCATCGCGGAGATTCCGACAAGGTCCGCTTTCAAGTCAAAATCAATGGTCTCGATGTTTTCGTCCGTCAGCACCACTTCGTATTGGTCCCGGGGAATGCAGGCCGCTACCGCGAGCAATCCGGCGAGTGGCGAATAGAGCGCCCGGTTTAAGTACAGCGGACGTGTTGTGAGGGAATCGGTTTTCGGATTGATGAGGTGGATGACGCGCGAACGCACCAAAATCTCCTCTGCCAGGGCCAATACAACCGTTTCAATGATGTCTCAGCAGAGTTGTTCCTTATCCACTGGAATAAAAGCTGGGACTTGTTCCCGGCGAAGCGCCGCCCGAGCGCGTCGTCCCCGCAGCGCGCTCAGGCGGTCGGCTCGCCTCCCCGTCCCTAGTTGATAACGTCAAGTTTAACCTTCGCTATTCCCCTTCCTACGATTCCCAAAGATTCTGCGGCAGAATGTGAAACGTCGACGATGCGGCCCGGCACATATGGACCGCGGTCATTGATGCGAACAGTGACGGAGCGGCCGTTGGCGACGTTAGTGACGCGCAAGCGCGTACCGAACGGCAGCGTCCGGTGAGCCGCGGTCAATGCGCTAGGATTGAACTTCTCCCCGTTCGCCGTCAGTTGTTCGTCGGAGTAGAAGCTGGCTACTCCGCGCGATGCAAACTGCGTTTCGAGCGGCCGCTTGAATGGGGTGTGTCGTACCCTTCTCGCCGCCACGTGCCTGATGGTGCCGACGGTTGGCTCTGCGTATTCCACCGGCGCGGCATATCGGCTCGCATTGCGCAAGCCGGGTTTGTTGCTGGCGGTGGTGTATTGATTGCAGCTCGCGAGCGCGATCGTTGCGATGGCCATGGGGGCAAAGCGGACGAAATTATGAAAACGCGCGGACGCGAAATGCTTGACGAAAATTTTCGTCTCGGTGTTGTACGAAGTCGCAGTACAACCTTTAAACGACATGTCGCGGTCCCCGTTTGCCAAAATCCGACAGGCAATCGGGGCGGCACCATGGCCGGATTAAAGCGAAGTATGGCGTGGCTCTATTTTGACTTTCGGTGTGATTGTTTTGTCACAACGCTTCTTCAGGCCGCCGTGTGGGAAGAGTGGGCAGCTGAGAAAAGACCGCAGCATGTCCGGGTGCATCAAGATCGACGGTATTTAGCGACCGACCTCACACGCGCCTCTTAGGACATTCGAGATCAACCGAAATAAAAAACGACGCGCGCTGAACGCGTGCGCCGTTTTTTCATCCAGTCGTTCTGTCAATCGATGATGTGCACGACCGTGCGATTCGATGGCTCAACCAGGTAGACGTGGTCATCGCTGTAGATATAGCGATATTTCGAGAGCTTTGGCCCCCACGCGGAAGGTACTGCTCTCAATTCTACATCAGCCGGCAATGTCGCCCCGACCGCAATCCTCTCTTTGACCCTCACGGGGGCCACGCGCTCCTTCACAACGTAGTCCTTGATTACAGTGCGTTGTTCAGGCTCGACGATCACAGTTCCAGCGGGACCAACACCAACGGTTTGTGCGAGCGCCTGCGTGCTTGCGAACACGGCTAGCACGGTCGCCGCCATTAATACGCGCTTCATTGTAACGCCTCCAGTTCCGGGCAAGATCGCCCAGAGAAGGAACGTCCAATGCCGAGGGCAGTTCCGTTCCACCTCATGAACGCGGCCCGAGCAGGCGACGAATTTTTTTGGAACACGACCCGCCAGCATTGAAGTTGGCGACGCAGGGCCGCCACACTAAATGGAGGTTTTGACGCCGACTCCGTGTCCCTTCAATGCGCTGCCGATCTCATCCAGAATTGCCGGATCGTCGATCGTCGCCGGCATAGTCCATGGATCGCCGTCTGCAATTTTCTTGATCGTGCCGCGCAGGATTTTTCCCGAGCGCGTCTTCGGTAGTCTTGCCACGGTTATCGCGAGCTTGAACGCGGCAACGGGACCGATTTTCTCGCGCACCAGTGCGACGATTTCCTTTTCGATCTCAGAAGGCGGCCGGTTGACGCCGGCCTTCAGCACAATGAAGCCGCACGGCACTTCTCCTTTCAGGTCATCCTTGATGCCAAGCACGGCGCATTCGGCGACATCGGCATGGCTGGCCAACACCTCCTCCATGCCGCCGGTCGAAAGCCTGTGACCGGCGACATTGATGATGTCGTCAGTCCGGCTCATCACGTAGATATAGCCATCTTCGTCCTTGTAGCCGGCATCAGCCGTCTTGTAGTAACCCGGGAATTCCGCGAGATAGCTTTCCTTGAATCGCTGGTCCTGCTGCCACAGTGTGGGGAAGCAGCCGGGCGGCAGCGGCAGCTTCACCACGATCGAGCCGATCTTGTTCGCCGGCTGCACCTTGTTCGCCTCGTCCACGATGTCTATCGCATAGCCTGGCATTGGCATGCAGGCTGAACCGTAGCGCACGGGTAGAGTGCCGAGGCCGACCGGATTGCCGGCGATGCACCAGCCCGTTTCGGTCTGCCACCAATGATCGATGACCGGCACATTCAGCGCTTCCTCCGCCCACTGAATGGTCGGCGGATCGGCGCGCTCGCCGGCCAGGAACAAGGTATTGAATTTGGAGAGATCGTATTTCCTGATCAGCGCGCCTTTGGGATCTTCCTTCTTGATCGCTCGGAACGCTGTAGGTGCCGTGAACAGCGACACCACGCCGTGTTGCGAAATCACCCGCCAGAACGCGCCGGCGTCGGGCGTGCCGATTGGCTTGCCTTCATAGAGGATCGAGGTGCAACCATGAAGCAGCGGCGCATAAACAATGTAGGAGTGGCCAACCACCCAGCCAATGTCGGAACCCGACCACCAGACTTCGCCGGGCGAAACGCCATAAAGATTTTGCATCGACCATCTGAGGGCGACCATGTGCCCGCCATTGTCGCGCACCACGCCCTTCGGAATTCCGGTCGTGCCCGACGTGTACAGGATGTAGAGCGGATCGGTGGCGGCGACCGGCGCGCATTCGCTGGTCTTGGCGTAGTTGACCGCGTGTTCCCACACTGTGCGCCAGTCATGATCGCGGCCCGCGACAAGCGGCGCTTCGCACTGCGGACGCTGCAGGATCATGCACGTCTGCGGCTTGTGAGCGGCGATTTTGATCGCCTCGTCAAGCAGCGGCTTGTACGGAATGACGCGGGTCGGGCCTTCGATGCCGCAGCTGGCCGAGAGAATCACCTTCGGCTTGGCATCGTCGATCCGGGTGGCGAGCTCTTTCGCTGCAAAGCCGCCGAAGACCACCGAATGGATCGCCCCGATGCGTGCGCAGGCGAGCATGGCAAAGACCGCCTCCGGCACCATCGGCATGTAGATGATGACACGGTCACCTTTTTGGACGCCGAAGTCGCGCAACATAGCGCCGAGCAACTGGACTTCGGACAGCATCCGGCCATAGGTGAACGTCTTGAGCGTATTGGTGACCGGTGAATCGTAGATGAGCGCCGCCTGGTCGTTGCGCCCCGCGAGCACGTGACGGTCCAGCGCGTTGTAACAGGTGTTGCAGGTGGCCCCGGCGAACCATCGCCCGTAAATGCCGGCGGAGGGATCGAAGATTTTCTTCGGTTTTTCGTACCAATCGATGTCCGCGGCTGCTTCCGCCCAGAATGCCTCGGGATTGCGCTGCCATTGCACATATACATCGGGATAGCGGCTGGTGCGGGCGTCCATCGGTGTTCCTCCTGCACCTATTGTGTCGCCGCCGGGCCGGGCAAACAAGCGGCAGTACAGCCCGCGCAGCCCATGGACGATATGGCGCCGCTAACTGCGCAGGCGCTCGCGGCCTCAGCCTGCGAACAGTAGGCGATCGCGGCATTTGTAATCGTCCGGTCGCTTGGACAGATTGTCTATCGGCACATTACGCTGTTCAATAGTGTCGTGACGGCGGGAATAACCCGATGGCAAAATCGCCCTACGATATCGAGCTCGACCGCAATCCGGCCAACTATCAGCCATTGACGCCGCTTGGCTTCCTTGAGCGCGCCGCTGCCGTCTTTCCTGACAATACCGCAATGATCCACGGATCAATGTGGCGCACTTATACCGAATTCTACGCGCGCGCGCGGCGGCTCGCCTCGGCGCTGGCAAAACGCGGCATCAAGCGCGGCGATACCGTTTCAGTTCTGCTTGCCAACACGCCAGCGATGCTTGAGTGCCACTACGGCGTGCCGATGTGTCAGGCCGTGCTCAACACATTGAACACGCGCCTCGACGCGCCGATCATCGCCTTCTCGCTGGATCACGCGGATGCAAAGGTGGTGATCACCGACCGCGAATATTCCAAGGTGATGAAGCAGGCCCTCGGCCTCTGCAAAGTCAGGCCGATAGTGATCGATTGTGATGACCCGGAATATCACGGCGCGGGCGAGCGGATTGGCCAAATTGAATACGAGGACTTTGTCGCGGAAGGCGATCCTGCCTACGCCTGGAAAATGCCGGACGACGAATGGGACGCAATTTCGCTCAACTACACGTCCGGTACCACCGGAGACCCAAAGGGGGTCGTCTATCATCACCGCGGCGCCTATCTGCTTGCGGTCGGGAACGTCGTCACATGCTCCATGGCCAAGCACCCCGTGTATCTGTGGACGCTGCCGATGTTCCACTGCAACGGCTGGTGCTTCCCGTGGTCGATCTCGGTTGTCGCAGGCACGCATGTGTGCCTGCGTGCTGTCCGCGCGTCCGCGATGTATGACGCAATCGCGACGCACAAGGTGACGCACTTGTGCGGAGCGCCCATCGTGATGGCCACGCTGCTCAACGCGCCGGCGAGCGAAAAGAAGCCGTTGCCGCATGTCGTTGAGTTCTTCACCGCGGCGGCTCCGCCGCCCGAGGCCGTGCTCGCAGCCATGAAAGAGGCTGGCTTCAACGTCACCCATCTTTATGGATTGACCGAGTCCTATGGCCCTGCCGTGGTCAACGACTGGCACAACGAATGGAGCGCGCTCGGCCCTGTCGAGCAAGCGGAGAGAAAAGCGCGGCAGGGCGTTCGCTATGGTGCCCTGGAATCGCTCGACGTGCTTGACCCAGACTCAATGATTCCTGTTGCGCGTGATGGCGAGACGCTCGGCGAGGTCATGATGCGCGGCAATGTCATCATGAAAGGCTATCTGAAAAACAAAGCCTCAACCGAGAAGGCCTTTGTCGGCGGCTGGTTTCACACCGGCGATCTCGGCGTGATGCATTGGGACGGCTACATCCAGCTCAAGGACCGCTCAAAGGACATCATCATCTCCGGCGGCGAGAATATCTCGTCGATCGAGGTCGAAGATGCCTTGTACAAGCACCCTGCCGTTGCGGCCGCCGCCGTAGTCGCGAAACCGGATGACAAGTGGGGCGAGACACCCTGTGCCTTTGTCGAATTGAAGCCGGACGCCAAGGCGAGCACCGACGAGCTGATCCAGTGGTGCCGCCAGCATCTCGCTTCGTACAAATGCCCACGCCACCTAGTGTTCGCGGAAATTCCGAAGACCAGCACCGGCAAGATCCAGAAATTCAAGCTACGCGAGATGGCGAAGGCGATCTAGCAGACGGCACTTTGTGCATCGAGCTTGCGCCGCAACGAGCCCAGCCATCTTGCGAACGACTCGCGAAAGAGCGCAACGCGCTCGTCGCGGCGTTCAGGCTTGCAATCGAACGTTGCCCACCACTCAACGAACGTTCGGTCGCCGTCAACGACGGGCGTGAGCCGCAGGGTTGCCCGGTAATTTTGCCCCGGTATCGTCCGTGCCTCGGCAAATTCGTAGGTCTGCGACCGCTCGACATCGGACATAGCCAGCAGTTTCTGGCGTATCCTGTTGCCCTGGTACAAAACGTTGCGCACGGCGCCGACTGCATCACCCGACTTGCCGGCCTCGATTTCACTTTCTCGCGCGCCATCGACCCAGACGGGATAGCTGTTGAAGTCCCGGATGACGTTCCAGATCTCATCAGCCGACTGTTCGAAGATCTACTATAGTAGCTTCGTGCCATGTCGATGCTCCCAGGTTGCGGATATGCATCAGCTGGTGGTTGAGCTCGCCCGAAGCCACCCGATTTCTGACTCATTTGTTCGACACTGAAACAATGGATGCCTGACGTTTTCATCAGCAATGAAGGCCCGGTGCGCAAGATCCGGATGAACCGGCCGGAGAAGAAAAACGCGCTCACGCTTGCAATGTACGAGGCGATGGCGAACGCCATTGAGGATGCGGGCAAGGCGGATAGCGTAAAATGCCTGATCATCGCTGGCACCCAGGATGTCTTTTGTGCCGGCAACGATCTCAACGATTTCATCGTTATGGCCAGAAGCGGCTCTCTTGGTGAACCGATCGTTCGGTTCCTGCATGTGCTGGCTCGTTGCGAAAAACCTATCGTCGCGGCCGTCAGCGGCGCCGCTGTGGGCGTCGGGACCACCATGCTGCTCCATTGCGATCAGGTGATTGCAAGCGACAGCGCGGTGCTGCTGACTCCCTTCGTCTCGCTCGGATTGCTGCCGGAGGCGGGTTCGAGTCTCATCGCCCCGCGGCTGATGGGGCATGCCCGCGCCTTCTCGCTGTTGATAATGGGCAAGCCCCTGACGGCGGAGGAGGCCAGAAGCGCAGGCATAGTCAATACGGTTGTCCCCGCCGCTGAACTCGACGGACAAGCTCTCAATGTCGCGCGAGAAATTGCCGCTTTGCCGCCTGAGAGCGTGATCGCCGCACGCCGTTTGATGCGCGGTTCTGTCGAAGAAACCATCGCCCGCATCGACGAGGAGGGTGAAGCCTTCAAGACGCGGCTGGCCTCGCCCGAGGCGCAAAAGGCACTCGCGGCTTTCCTCAATCGGAAGCGTTAGCGATCGGCTCAGCGTCCTTCGCGCGCGTAGGGATCGAACAGGTTGTTGGAATTATAACGCTCGCCGAACGAACGCTGCTGGCCGAACTGGAAGGTCGTGTTGCCCTGTTTGAGCGTGGTCTGTCCGTTTTCGTTGCCGAAACGGGACACAGGTGCTTGACGGTCCGGCGGCGCCGCTGGCTTGTCCAGATCCAGGAAGCCCTGGCCACTGCCGCCACCCCCCTGGTTCTCAATGGTGAAGGCTTGCGCGGCGGGCATCACGTACATCGCCGCGAGAAATGCGGCAGCAACGATGAACGCGCGGGACTTTGTTCGGAATTTCATTGCGGCCTCGCTGGAAAGCTTCTCCCCCCGGAATCCGAGCAGCACAATATGGCTGCTTGGCGACGATACGCTATTCTACCTTCAGCCGAAATTTATTTACAGCCCGTGGTCGGCTATTTTTCCATCCCTACTCGCCCTTCAATCCTAATTTTCTCACCAGCCCACCCCATTTCTTTTCGTCGGCCTCGATATCTGCGGCATAGGCCATAGGGGTCCCTGGCAAAGCTTCGGCGCCCTCGGTGGCGAGGCGGTTCTTCACATCCTCGCTGGCCAGCGCGGCATTAAGTTCCTTGTTTAGCCGCGCGATTACTGTTGGCGGGGTTCCGGCGGGAGCGGCCAACCCGTATCGCAGCGCCACGTCGAAGCCCGTTACGCCGCTCTCGGCAAGCGTCGGTAGATCCGCCAACAGCTCCGACCGCTTCGCGCTCGTAATCGCAAGCGCGCGCAAACTTCCGGCCTTTACGTTCCCGACCGCAACAGGAATCGGAAGGAACATCATCGGAATGTGTCCCCCCAGCAAATCGGTCGTGGCCGGGCCGTTACCCTTGTACGGCACGTGCTGCAGCCTGATGCCGGTTTCGTTTGCGAGATATTCGCCGGCCAAATGGTTTACTGTCCCGACGCCTGGCGAGCCATATTGCAATGGCGCCGGCGCTGCCTTCGCATATGCGATCAATTCGGCAATCGAGCGCACCGGCAGCGACGGATGGACGACGAGCACATTGGGCGCAAACCCGATCATGCCGATCGGCGTCAGCTCTTTCCGTGGATCGTAGCCGGCATTGGCGTTCATGGCGGGCGCGATTGCAAGCGTGGCCGTGTAACTCAGCAAGATGGTGTAGCCATCGGGCGCGGCTTTTGCTGCAAACCGGGTCCCGATGGTGCCGCCGGCGCCGCCCCGATTTTCCACGACGATCTGCTGGCCGAGCGCAGCCGAGAGCTTGTCGGCGACGATCCGCGCCATCACTGTCGTGCTGCCGCCGGGTGGGAATGGCACGATCAGTGTGATTGGCCGGCTCGGGTAGTCGTCCGCGCGAGCGAAATCCGACGCGCCCTGGAGAGCCAGGACCATGAAGGTCAAAGCCGCGTAGAAGAAACGCTTTCGTTCGGGAGAGGACATCAGCATCAGCTACTCGACTTTAAGCCCAAGCCTTTTCACGAGACCGCTCCACTTCTTTTCCTCCTGGTCGATGTCGGCCGCATATTCCGCTGCCGTCGAGGTCAACGGGTCTCCACCTTCGTTGTGAATCTGTTTTTGCACCTCGGCCATGTCGGTAAGTTTTTGCAGCTGCGCGCTCAGGCGATCGACGATCTCCTTCGGCGTGCCCGCGGGAGCCAGCAGGCCATAGTGCAGCACGGCTTCGAACCCGGGCATTCCCGATTCATCGAATGTCGGCACATCGGGCAACAGGGAGAAGCGCTTCTTGCTGGTGACTGCAATGGCGCGCAGCTTGCCGGCTTGGATATTGCCGAGGGCCGATGGCAGCACGCCGAATGCAATCGGCACATGCCCGCCCAGGAGATCGTTCATGACCGGTGCCGTGCCCTTGTACGGGATGATCGCAACGTCAATGTCCGCTTCTGCCTTGAACAGTTCGGCGCACATATAGCCCCCGGTGCCTACCGCCGAAGTGCCGAGGTTGAGTTTGCCGGGAGCTTTCCTGGCCATGTCGATGAATTCGGCGATTGATTTTGCCGGAAATAAGGGATGTGCAAGCAGAGCCACCGGCATCGAAGCGACCAGACCGATCGGCGCGAAATCCTTGCGCGGGTCATAGCCGGCATGAGCGTAGAGACTCGGATTGATCGAGATCGTTCCGGTATGGCCGAGCAACAGTGTGTAGCCGTCCGGCGTGGCTTGGGCGACCGCGCGGGTGCCGATGGTGCCGCCCGCACCAGGGCGATTGTCAACGATGAACTGTTGACGCAAGGCATCTGACAGTTTGGCGGCGACGACGCGTGCCATCGCATCGACGCCTCCGCCCGGTGGGTAGGGCACGACCAGCGTGACAGGGCGCACGGGGTAATCCGCGCCGGCCGACGCTGCGACCAGGGCGAGCATGAGAGCAATCACCGAGATCGCGACAGCGGCCAATCGAGACATGGCGTTCTCTCCCCGGTTCACTCCAATGGACGATGGAGTTTCCAGCAAAAAAATAACAGCCGAACCCGGGTTACGCCCCGAGTTCGGCGTGATCAAAAATCTACCCGAGATCGAGCGGTCAGTGCACGCTGGCCCGGCCGTTTTGACGAAGCCGTTCGATCTCGTCCTTCACCTGTAATTTCCGACGTTTGAGTTCCACGATTTTCAGGTCATCGACCGCGGGATGGGTCAGGCATTCGCTGATTTCATCTTCGAGCGCCTGATGTCGTCTTTCCAATTCCGCAAGGTGCGATTGCATCGACATGCAGTATGTCTCCTCAATCAGTGGCTCTCCACGATCTAAGTCTAGCGCAGACTCACCACAAGTGCGACGGTACACCCATCATGGTTCTGCGGCAAACGGGCCCAAACCTTTGAATGTCGTGGATTTTCCGTAAGCTTGAACGGCCTTGTGGAAAACGTAATAATTGCTTCGCTTTTGCCGAGACGGCCGGCAAGCGCACAAACCAGCGGTGGCAATGACCAAGGAAGAAGAACGCGCGTTGCGGGAGCAGCTGGCGCGCCTGCTGCAGGAGCACCGCGACCTGGACGCGGCCATAACGGCCCTGGTTACCTCGCCCGGTTCCGACCTTATTCAGATACAGCGGCTCAAGAAGCGAAAGCTCATCCTCCGCGACAAGATTCGCCTCATCGAGGACCAGCTGACGCCGGATATCATTGCGTAGGAACCCGGCAAGGCACGCGTTTTTATCCGCTTTTCTCCTGCTTTCGGGCGTACATCGCCCGGTCCGCGGCGGCGATGATTTCGGCAGGCGTGGCGTCCGCCAGAAGGGGCGCCGCCCCCACGCTCGCCCCGACCCGTACCTGCACCTGGCCGTGCAAAACACTGGCCCTTGCGATCACGCTTTCGAGCTCGCGCGCCTTCGCCGACGCGTCCGGCTCGTCGACCCACCAGATCACCACGCCAAACTCGTCGCCACCGATTCGCCCAACCACGTCAGACGCGCGTACGTGCGCGCACAGCTCGCGCGTCACCGACTTTAGCAGCGCGTCGCCAGTGACATGGCCGTGGCGGTCATTGACCACTTTGAAGTTATCAAGATCAATGAACATGATCGCGGCCTGCGTACCGTAGCGATTCACATAAGCGATCGCGCGTCTGAGCTCGCGTTCAAAGCCGCGGCGGTTGAGAATATCGAGCAATGGATCGATGTCGGCGCGCGCTTCCAGCTCCCCGATGCGTGCACGCGCGACCGCAACCTCGCGCTTGAGCCGGTCGATTTCCGCCAACAGCAAGGCTGCTGTCGGAAACTCATCGAGCAGGCGCGCTTCGGCTTGTGGCAGGCCCATGTACGTCCCCTCGGCGAATCTTAACCTTGCGCGAGAGAATACCCCTTTCGCCTTGCCAGCGGGGAGCCTCAACCTATAATCCGCCGCTTCCTTCCGCAGGGTCTTGCGGATTCGGGGAGCAAAATGGCGTCAAAACCGGTCGCGATCATCATGGGCAGCCAATCGGACTGGGCCACGATGAAGCACGCGGCAAAGACTCTTAAGGCCCTGCGAATCGGTTACGAGGCACGAATCGTTTCGGCGCATCGGACGCCCAAGCGGCTGTATGAATTTGCCAGCAGCGCGCGCAAGAACGGGTTCAAGGTAATTATCGCCGGCGCCGGCGGCGCCGCCCACCTCCCCGGCATGACCGCGTCAATGACCCCCCTGCCGGTCTTTGGCGTGCCGATGAACACCCACGCCCTGAAAGGCAAGGACTCGCTCCTGTCGATCATGCAGATGCCGGGCGGCATTCCTGTGGGCACTCTCGCCATCGGCAAGGCAGGAGCGATCAACGCGGCACTGCTAGCGGCCGCCGTGCTCGCGCTGTCGGACGCCAAGACCGCCAAACGGCTGGACGGCTGGCGTGCGCATCAGACCAGGTCCGTCGCCAAGCGACCGAAAGATTGAGCATGTCCTCTTTGCGTCGTGCCGTCACCCCGTTCATTCCCGCCATAGCGAAAATCCATGGCCAACGTCGTTTCGTTTTCTGGATCCCCGCTTGCGCGGAAATGATCGGACGAAAGATGGCCTTTATCAGCGTACTGACGTGCTGAAGCCCGGCGCGACCATCGGCATTCTGGGCGGCGGTCAACTCGCGCGCATGCTTGCACTTGCCGCGGCGCCCCTGGGATTGCGCTGCCACGTTTTTTCGCCCGAAAAAGACTCATGTGCTTTCGATGTGGTGCACGCCGGGACATGCGCTGCCTATGAGGACGAAACAGCACTTGGCGGTTTTGCAGGCGAAGTCGACGTCATCACCTATGAATTCGAAAACGTTCCGGCGAAGACCGCTGCATTTCTCGCCGGGCGAAAGCCGGTGCTGCCCGATCCGCAGGTGCTCGAAACCACGCAGGATCGCCTTATCGAGAAAAATTTTATCAGCGGCCTGAAGATTGCGACGGCTCCCTTTGCCTCAGTACATAGCGCGACGCAGCTGGAGCAAGCTATCAAGGCGGTCGGCCTGCCGGCGGTGCTCAAGACGCGCCAGCTCGGTTACGACGGCAAGGGACAGGCGAAAATCGCCAAAAGCGGCGATGCAACTGCTGCATGGCGTTCCCTGCAAAATGCGCCTTCCATCCTGGAAGGGTTCATCGATTTCGAGCGCGAGGTCTCGGTGGTGGCCGCACGGGGACGTGACGGCAAGGTCGAATGCTTTGAGGTAACCGAGAACGAACATCGCGACCATATTTTGAAAACCTCGCGAGTGCCTGCGAAAGTGACGCCCGCACTCGCCCGCGAGGCGCGCCTCGTCGCCACCCGCATCGCCAGGGCATTCGATTATGTCGGGGTGCTGGCGGTGGAAATGTTCGTCGTCAGGGAGGGGCGTCGGCGGACGGTGCTCGTGAATGAGATCGCCCCGCGCGTGCACAATTCCGGCCACTGGACTATCGACGGGGCGACGGTTTCACAGTTCGAGCAACACATTCGGGCGGTGGCAGGATGGCCGCTGGCCAAACCCCTTCGGCTTGGCCGGAAGGTTGAGATGCTGAATCTGATCGGCGCCGAAGTGAACGATGCCGCTCGATGGCTCACGGTGCCGGGAACGTCCGTGCATATCTATGGCAAGGGGGAGGCCCAACCCCGGCGCAAAATGGGACACGTCACGCGGATATGGCCACGCTGACACTCTGAACTGCTCCTGTTGCGCGACGGCGGCACTGGCGCGCGCGCGACGAAATTCATAATCGTCATCGGTGGTTATGCGGGCCGGGCGGCCGCGCGTCACACCTTGGCTCGAAAGCGACGGCTTGCTCGAATGGACTCTTAACGCCTTTTCTGCTAGAGCCGCGCGACTCAAAGCCCCGCCTGCGGGGCCATTTTAACTTAACCCGTCGGACTCACAACGAAGGAGCAAGCGTGCAAGTTCTCGTTCGCGACAACAACGTTGACCAGGCCCTCAAGGCGCTGAAGAAGAAGATGCAGCGCGAGGGGATTTTCCGCGAGATGAAGCTTCGCGGCCACTACGAGAAACCATCGGAAAAAAAGGCGCGGGAAAAGGCGGAAGCGATCCGCCGGGCCCGCAAGCTCGCGCGCAAGAAGATGCAGCGCGAAGGTTTGCTGCCGGCCAAGCCACGCCCGACACCCGGAGCCGGCGCTGGAGGCCACCATCGCGGTCCGCGCATGGGCTGATAGTATAGATTTCTACCGCGCGGGCCCAAGTCGCCCGCGCCATTGTTTTGCGACGCCTTTTCCAAACTGCAATGGGGTCGGTTCGCGCAAATCTGCGCAAACTGTTTACTATTTTACCATCTCAACTTCACGAGGAGATTCCCCCTAATTGGCAGCTTGCACAACCTCGCCAAGGAACACCCTCACCGCCTTCTCAGCGCCGTAGTCGTCCAGATTGGCATGTCCGCCTTGCGGAAAACGAACCATGCGCTTGGGTTCACCTGCCAGCGAAAAAAGCTTCTCACCGAATCTTATCGGCACAATGCGATCGAGTTCGCCATGCAATGCGAGCAGTGGCGCGCGCACGCGCGCGATCCGTTCGTCCGAACGAAAGGGATCTTTGATCAGCCAGCGCACCGGCGCGAACGGATACGCCGCGGCCCCCACGTCCGCGATGGAGGTAAAGGGCGCGTCCAGGATTATCCCGCCGACTTTTTGTTCCGCAGCGAGCGCAATGGCAACTCCGGTGCCAAGCGACTCGCCCCACAGCGCGATACGTCCCGCCGGATAGCGCGCGGCAGCGAAGTCGTAGGCCGCCATGGCATCATTGATCAGGCCGGCCTCGCTTGGCTTTCCTGTCGAGCCGCCATAGCCGCGATAGGACAATGCCACAAGTCCGGTGCCGTCTGCCGTCAGCCATTTGAATCGCCCGGCACGCAAATCGAGGGCGCCGGCATTGCCCTGAAAATAGGTCACGACGGGTCTGGATCCGTGAGGCGGCACATGCCAGGCGATCAGCTTTTCGCCATCGGCGGTGGTCAGGATCACCTCATCGGCTTGCGGCAAGCCCGCGACGGCTGGCGCTGTACGCCTGGGATCCGGGAAATACAATAAATTGCGCTGGAAGACGTACATCAATGCCAGCAACCCGCCGTAGCCAAGCACGGCGATAAAAATGAACCATTTCAGCGTGATCATGCGCTCATAATACACGAGGCTCGGCTTGCCGGATCAGCATGAAGGATCAGCGTCCCGCACGTGACGACGACGCTATCTGGCTCATACTGGAGCCGACATTCCGGGCCGGGCAGACCTATCCCATTTCGCGCGACATCTCCCGCTCCGATGCGCTCGCCTATTGGCGCTCGCCCGAGCATTCGGTGTTTGTAGCCGATGATGCAGGCGCAATTGTCGGAACCTATTATCTGCGAGCGAACAACCGGGGCGGCGGCGCCCATGTGGCCAATTGCGGCTATGTGTTGCACCGGGGGCGTATGGCCGAAGCGTGGCGCGGACGATGTGTGCCCATTCGTTGGACGAGGCGCGTCGGGGCAAATTCAAGGCGATGCAGTTCAATTTCGTCGTTTCCTCGAACGACCGCGCTGTCCAATTGTGGCAAGGCATGGGGTTCGTCATTGTCGGCCGGCTGCCGCGGGCCTTCGAGCATCCGCGGTCGGGCTTTATCGACGCTT
>DASXST010000162.1:0-11495 GCA_036505835.1 Pseudolabrys sp.
GAGGAAATGCACGGATTCTTTTGGTTACATAAGTTGCGACGCTTTGGTTTTGCGATACTGCAAACGACAGCGCTGGTTTTCTTCTGGGCCGTTACAAATCCCGTATGGGCGGCTGAGCCGATTAAAGTGGGCTTCAGCATGGGCATGACCGGCCCCAACGGTCCGAATGGAAAGCAACTTCTCGTCGCGCTCGAAATCTGGCGCGACGATGTGAATGCGAAAGGTGGATTGCTCGGTCGTCCGGTAGAGTTGGTTTATTACGATGACCAGACATCGCCGGCGAACGAACCTTCGATCTATACGAAACTCATCGACGTCGACAAAGTCGACCTGCTGATCGGGCCTTATGGTACCAACCAGATTGCGGCTGCGCTGCCCGTACTTCAAGCGTATAACCGGACCACGATCGGTATTCTGGGGCTCGCCGCCAACAGCCAGGCTCATTACAAAAACTATTTTTCAATGATCCCTTATGGACAAGATCCCGCGCGTGAGTTCTCGCGCGGCTTCTTCGAGCTCGCAAAGGCCCAGAACCCAAAACCGAAGACGGTCGCCATCGTTGGCGTTGACGCCGAATTTGGAAAAACCTCAACAGATGGCGCACGTACAAATGCCAAGGCGGCCGGATTTACCATTGTCTACGATCAACTTTACCCGTCTCCGATGACTGACTTGTCTCCGATCGCGCGTGCGATCAAGGCCACAAATCCCGATATTGTTTTCACGGCTGCCTATCCACCCGATACCGTGGCTTTTGTGCGCGCTGCTAACGAGGTTGGACTCGCTCCGAGTATCATGGGCGGCACATTAATCGGCATGTTGGCTACGCCGTTGAAGATAATGATGGGCCCGCTAATGAACGGGTACATAAACAACGCAGAAGTCTTTATGCCCGTGCCGACGATGAACTTTCCGGGCGTCCAAGATGTGCTTAAGAAATATCAGGAGCGGGCCAAGGGACAGGGAATAGATCCGTTCGGCTATAATTTCGTTCCATTCGGATATGCGACGGGCCAAGTGCTGGCGGACGCGGTGGCAGCGACCAACAGCCTCGACCACAAAAACCTTGCTGATTATATGCGCAGCCATAGTTTTTCAACGGTGGTTGGCGATGTCGCATTCGGGACAGACGGCGAGTGGGTCAAGCCGCGGTCACTTGTCAGCCAGTGGCGAGGCCTAACCGGCAACGACCTCAGCCAATTGACCGATCCAAAGAATTGGACCCTCGTCTGGCCACCGGAGCACAAGACCGGCGAGTTCATTTATCCGTATAGCGCGGCCAAGAAATAGGCCGAGCCCGGTCCCGCGCGAGCGACGCGCGGGACCGTTTTGGCGTGAACTCGATCCGGTCTTAGGGCATGTGTCCAAACACGACCAATGCAGGGGGATACCGCGGCGGCGACGTTGCACGGACGCATGAACCGGTCTCGGTCATTGTTTTTCCCGGCGGCTTCAATTGGCCGATCTGGGCCGCGCAGGAGAATGGCTATTTTGAGCGAAACGGTATTACCGTGACGCTCACGCCGACACCGAACTCGGTCTTTCAATTGACCAACCTAATCGATGGCAAGTTCGATATCGCCATGACGGCAATCGACAACGTCGTGGCATACGATGAAAAACAAGGCGAAGCCCCTACGGTTGCCAAACCTGAACTCATTGCGTTCATGGGTGGCGACAATGGCTTCCTGCGCCTCATCACTATGCCCGAAGTGAAGACCTATGCTGATCTGAAGGGTAAACAATTATCGGTCGACGCGCTGACGACGGGATACGCGTTCGTATTGCGCAAACTTTTGGAAGAAAACGGATTGGCGAGTACCGACTATGAACTGGTGAAAGCGGGCGGTGTCGTCGAGCGTTTTGAAGCCTTATGCCGAAAACAGCATGCAGGAACCTTGCTGATCTCTCCATTCGAGTTGCTGGCCGAAGCCCAAGGGTTCAATCGATTGGCAAACGCCGTCGATGAACTTGGCCATTATCAAGGCCTGATCGGTGCCACGCGCCGTGGCTGGGCCGAGCAGCATGAACGAGAGCTCGTAGGCTATATCCGCGGCTATCTGTCGGGATTGGACTGGTTATTTGAGCCAGCCAACAAATCCGAGGCGATCTTATTGTTGCGGAGCAAACTCCCCGCTATGAGCGACCATCTCGCGTCGAAATCCTACGATATTCTGCTTGATCCGCAGAACGGTTTCTCCAGAAAAGCGGAGGTCAGTTTGGAAGGAGTGCGGGCGGTCCTGTCGCTTCGAAGCGAGTACGGAAACCCGCGCAAATACTTAAACGATCCTTCGAAATATCTGGATTTGCGATTTTATGAATTGGCCCGCGCCGTTGGGTGATCAGGCCGCCCCCACGGGAAACGATAAATGTGGGTGGCCAGCGAGGGGGGCCTATTTGACTCAAAATTGAACAAAGTGTATCCACTTATTAAACATAAAAAGATGTTGGGAGGAGCGGGCGTTGAATGGGCTGATCCCGACAGGGCTCCTAGGTAAATTCAAGCGGACTCTATTGCGCCGTCTTCGGGTGAGGAGAGGTTTGCGCCCCCGCTCTAACGGGTTTTTTCATCCTCGGTATCCGAAGACTTTCTACCGAAATTTTTCATCGTTGATCCGATCACGGCGCGTCCAGATTCCCATCTGGCATCGAACGAACGCGCGTCCGTTCGTGTCAGGAACTCGCGGTAGCAAACTCAAGCACATAAACCGTGTTGCGAGCGGCAATCAAAGAGGAAACTGGAGATGAAAAATAAGCGCGTTTGCATCGACGTCGGGGGCACATTCACCGACTGTCTGGTGATGGACGAGACCGGGCTGCTGCAAAAATTCAAAGCTCCGACCACACCGAGCGACCCTTCAACCGGTCTCATGAACGCAATGAAAAAAGCGGCGAAGTATTACGGCGTGGACATCGGCACGTTTCTAGGCCAGATCGACGTGCTGGTGCACGGAACGACGCTTGCCACCAACATTCTTCTGACCGGACGCGGCGCGAAGGCCGGCATGCTCACCACCAAAGGCTTCCGCGACAGCATCGAGATACGGCGCGGGATCAAGCCGGTCGATGTGTCGTTGTACAACCTGTTTATTCAGCCGAGTCACCCACTGATCCCGCGTTCGCGTCGGATCGGCATCGAGGAGCGTACCCTGTTCGACGGCAAAATTTTGACTCCGCTCAATGAGCAGGACGTGACGGCGGCGGTGAAAAAACTCCGGGCGCAAAAGGTTGAATCGATCGCCATTTGCTTCCTCCATTCTTATGCGAACCCAAAGAATGAACAACGCGCAGCGGAAATATGCCGGGACGTTGCGCCAGAGATTTTTGTTAGCACTTCGCACGAGACCCTGCCGGTCTGGCGCGAGTTTGAGCGCTTTAACACCACGACGGTTGGCTCATATGTCGGTCCGGCGGTCGCTCGCTATCTGACATCGCTCGAGAAAGTACTGAAGGATTCTGGATTCCGCGGCACATTTCTCATGATGCTTGCCAATGGGTTGGTTCAGAACATAGCGGAATGTATCCGCCGGCCAGTCTTTCTGTTGCATTCGGGTCCGGCCGCGGCGCCCTCGGGAGCAGTCCATCTCGGGCGGCACCTGAAAGAAACGAATTTGTTGTCGGTCGACATGGGCGGCACCAGCTTCGATGTCTGCATGGTCGCCAAGGGTGAAATCCCGACTACGACCGAGCATTGGGAAAACGATCAACGGATTGCGATCAAGATGGTTGATATCGCCAGCATCGGTGCCGGGGGCGGATCGATGGCCAAGGTCGATTCGCTCGGATTGCTGCGGGTAGGCCCGGAAAGCGCGGGCGCCGATCCTGGACCCGCCTGCTACGGCCAAGGTGCCGATGCGACTGTGACCGACGCCAATCTCATTCTCGGTTACGTGCCGGCCGATTATTTCCTTGGCGGCGAAATGAAGCTTAATCCGGCGGCGTCACAACGGGCGATGAAGCCGCTGATGCAACGACTCGGCGTCGATGAAAAAGGTGCTGCCGAAGCTATATTCCGCACCGTCAACGCCAATATGGCCAACAAGATCACGGAGGTGTCGACTAAGCGCGGCTATGATATCCGCGACACCGTCATGATTGCAGGCGGAGGCGGGGGGCCGATCCATGCCGGCTTCATCGCCGACAGTCTTGGCATCCGCAAGGTCGTGGTCCCGCCGGTAGCGGCTCTGTACAGCGCCTTCGGCATGTTCGCCATGGACATTGGCCAGGACTACGCCCGTTCGTTTGTCAGCCGGGTCGCCACCGCCGATACGCAAGCGCTCAATCGCGTTTACGAGGAGATGGAAGCGGAAGCCCATGCCTCCTTCCGGGCGCATGGCGTCAATCCGAAGGACGTCGTGCTCAAACGCACGGCCGACCTGCGATATGTCGGTCAATTCCACGAGGTGGAGATCGACATGGCGAACGGAAAAATCACCCGCGCGATGGTTGAAGCCGCCGCCGCCGCCTTCGCCCGCAAGCACGAAGAACTTTACACCTTCGCAATGCCATGGAAGGCGGTGGAAATCTTAACGCTCCGGTTGAAGGCGTCAACGCCGAGCGTGCCGTTCAGCTTGCCACAAGTCAATAAAGGCCGGACCAATGCAAAACGCGCGTTTAAGCGGCGCCGGGCCTGCCGGTTTAATGGAAAGGATGTCGATACCACGATCTATGACGGTGAAAAAGTGCTGGCCGGCAATGTCATTACCGGACCGGCCATCATCGAAGAGACGACGACGACCGTGGTCATCCCCGAGGCTTTTGTCTGCTCGGTGGACAAATACAAAAACTACATCCTGACGCGCCGCTGAGGGGAGGCTGATATGAAAAAGCCCAACAAGTCCACGAAGTCCAGCCGGTCCAGCAAGCCGACGAAAATCCCGAACATCGACCCGACGACGGTCGCGACCATTTGGCATTCCATGCAGACCATCTGCAAGGAAATGCGGCACATGGTGAAACGCACGGCGCAAAACTACCTGATCGGTCAATTGCAGGACATGTCGGTTGGCATCTGGGGCGCGGATGGCACCACCATCGCCGTGCCCGTGGGACTGCCGGTGCAATTCCTCGGCACGACATTCGCCGTGCAGGATTTGGTCAAGATGTTCGGTGGCAACATTAATCCCGGTGACGTATTTCTGACCAACGATCCCTACCACGGCGGCCACAACTGCCACCTTCCCGACTGGGGCTATATCCGCCCCATCTTCTACAAGGGCGAGCTGTTGTTCTTTACCCTCTGCCGCGGCCATCAGATGGATACCGGTGGGTCGTTCCCGGGCGGCTATTTCCCCAACGGTTACGACATCCACGCCGAAGGTCTCATCATTCCGCCCATCAAAGTCATCGAACGTGGCAAGGAACGAAAAGACCTGGTCAATCTCATTCTCAACAATGTGCGTTTCTCTGACGGCGTGCGGGTCGATCTGCATGCCATGATCGGCGCAACCACCATGTGCGAACGGCGCGTCCTGGCTCTGCTCGAGATGTACGGCAAGCAAACAGTGTTTGCCTCCGTGCAGGAAATGATCAAGCGCACGGAAATCGCGGTGCGTGACGAGATTCGCAAAATCCCCGATGGCGTCTATACCGGCGCCGCCGCGACCGACGACGACGGCACCGTGCTCGACGAGCCGGTCTGGGTTCGCGCACGCATCACGGTCAAAGGCGACGAGATGACAATCGATCTGTCGGAAAGCGACGCCCAACGCAAGGGCTTCATCAACAGCGTTTATGCGGCGACCTATGGCAACGCGATCGCCGCCGCGATTCTGTACTTCGATCCGGCGATCGCCGACTACCACAACCAGGGAACGATGGAGCCGATCAAGGTCGTCGCGCCGCTCGGCTCGGTCGTCAACTGTAAATATCCGGCGACGGTCGGCGCCTCACCCGTCAACGTTGGAATTCAGGTGATGGAAGCCGTGCTCGAGGCACTGGCAAAGGCATTGCCTGGCCGAGCGGTCGCAGCCTGGGGCAAGCATCGCGGCGACTACGTCTTCGCCATGGATCCCCGCACCGGCGAGCCCTATGTGCGCACCAGCTTCGATTACGACGGCAGTGGCGGTGCGGTCGCGGGCTACGACGGCTACCAGGCGGTGAGCACGCTTACCGCCTTGGGGGCTGCCCATCGCGACAATGTCGAGGAAATGGAGGTGCGCGTGCCCTGGCGTGCGTTGCGATGGGAATTTGTGCCCGATTTCTCCGGCGCCGGAAAATGGCGGGGCGGCCCCGGCCTGCATTGGGAAGCGTTCAATGAAGGTTCGGACGGCCAGATGGCCACTGGAAGTTCAGACGGCGACGTGGTGCAGGGATTCGGCGCGCTCGGCGGCGAGCCGACACCGGTCTCCCGTACCTACCTGCGCCGCAACGGCGAAGACATCCGCGTCAAGCCGCATCGGCTCGTGCCGGTCAAGACCGGGGATGTCCTGGTCAAACATTCTTCTGGCGGCGGCGGCGTCGGAAATCCGGCCGAGCGGGATCCGGAATTAGTGCGCGAGGATGTCGAGAACGAATTCGTTTCGCTTGAAAATGCCAAGGAGATCTACCGAGTGGTTATTGAGCCCGACACCCTGAAGGTGGACCATCAGGCAACCGAGGCCTTGCGAGCTAAGTAAAGCCGCTCATGGAGCATGCGGCATGCTTGGAAAAAACCGATGCCGATGAAGCCGCCGTGAACCGAGTCGTCTTGCCACCGAAAGACGAAGCAATATCACTGCTGCGAACTATGCAGCTCATTCGTGCGTTCGAGGAGCAAGTCCGCAGTCTCTTCTTTGGCGGGACGATACCGGGCCTTGTGCACCTCTGCGCCGGCCAGGAAGCAGTAGCGGTGGGCGTCTGCTCGCAGCTGCGCACCAGCGACAAGATTGCGAGTAACCATCGCGGCCACGGCCACTGCCTGGCAAAGGGCGCCGACGTGCGCCGCCTGATGGCGGAGATCATGGGCCGCCGCGCCGGATATGGGCTCGGCCGTGGCGGCAGTCTCCACATCTTCGACGTCGTAAATGGGAATCTCGGAACGAACGGCATTGTCGGGGGCGGCATTCCGCTTGCCGTGGGTGCCGCCTTCAGCGCCAAACGGAACGGCCGTGGCGACGTCGCCGTCTGTTTTTTCGGCGATGGCGCGCTAAACCAGGGTTTGTTGTTCGAAGCCATGAATATGGCTGCGATTTGGCGGTTGCCGGTCGTATTTGTTTGCGAGAACAACGGCTATGGCGAATTCACCGCAAGCGAGCACGTGACGGCTGGACGTGATCCAAAAGCGCGCGGCGCCAGTTTCGATATACCGTCTGAAGCAGTTGATGGCATGGACGTGCTCGCCATGCGCGAAGTGGCTCGACGGGCTATTTCCAGGGCGCGTGCGGGCGAGGGGCCAAGCTTCCTGATTTGCACCACCTACCGCTATGGTGGCCACCATGCGGGCGACAAACAAGAATACAAAGACACTGCGGAAATTGAGGCGTGGCGGCAAAAAGACCCGATCGAGCGATTGGGCCGGCAGCTCCAGGATGAAAACCTTGTAACCTCGAAAGTAATCGCCGCACTCAAACGGGCTGTCGAAACCGAAGTGCGTAAGGCGGTTGAATTTGCCCGTGCCGCGCCGATGCCAGAACCACAGGACCTCGGCCTGCACCTGTATGCCTAACGCGCGGAACATAACCTTCCGTTCGGCCGTCGTCGAGGCGTTAGCCGGCGAGATGCGGCGAGATCAGAGCGTGATTCTGATCGGTGAGGATGTCGGCGCGGCCGGCGGTGTTTTCAAACAGACCGATGGACTGCACGCCGAATTCGGCGAGGAGCGGGTTATCGATACCCCAATTTCCGAAGCTGGCGCCTTCGGATTGGCAATCGGTGCCGCCATGGCCGGCCAACGGCCGGTGTTTGAGGTCATGTTTGGTGACTTTATCACGCTGGTCATGGACCAGTTGGTGAACCAAGCCGCCAAGGTGAATTACATGTCGGCGGGACAGTTCTCAGTGCCGCTGGTGCTGCGGACCGCAGTTGGCATTGGGGCGAATCTCGGGCCGCAGCATTCGCAAAGCCTGCATGCGTGGACGGCGCACATCCCAGGGCTCAAGGTGGTTATGCCATCCACTCCGGCTGACGCCAAAGGCCTGATGACCGCCGCCATCCGCGACGACAATCCAGTCGTCTTTTTCGAAGATCGAATGCTATACAACGTATCGGGCGAGGTGCCGCAATCCGAGCACGTGGTGCCAATCGGCAGCGCTGAAGTGAAACGTCTGGGGCGCGACATTTCGATCATCGCAACCTCGCGTATGGTCCATATCGCGCTGGCGGCGGCCGAGCTGCTGGCACACGAAAATGTCTCTGTCGAAGTTGTCGATCCGCGCAGTCTCGTTCCGTTGGACATCGACACGCTCGTGGCCTCGGTAAAGAAGACCTCGAGAGCTGTCGTTGTTGATGGCGGTTATCGACAATACGGAGTGACAGGCGAAATCGCCGCGACGATCGCGGAAGAAGCGTTCGATTGGTTAGATGCACCAATAATGCGGGTCGGTGGGGCCAACGTTCCGATCCCGTTCAGCAAGTCGATCGAGCCGCTCATGTTGCCCGACGCTGCGAAACTGGCTGCGATCGTGGCGCAAGTACTGCACGGAACTCGATGAAAGCTGGGAGATAGCCGATGAAAGTTTCACCGCTCGATCGCAAGACCAATTTATCAATCTTCGATCGTATGCTGATGATGCGCTATTTCGAAGAAGCCGTACTTCGGCTGTATCAAGAACGTCGGTTCGCTAGCCATTTTCACCTCTATATCGGCCAAGAGGCAACTGGTGCTGCGGTTCTCGAAGCGCTCGGAGACAAAGATTTGATCTGCACGACACATCGCAACCATGGTCACCTGATCGGCCGCGGCAGCGATCCCGGGCAGACCATGGCCGAAATCCTCGGTCGCTCGACCGGTTTGAACCGGGGTCGCGGCGGCACATTGCATGCAAGCGACCCATCGCGCGGTTTTTTGTCAACATCGGCGATTGTCGGAGGCTGCGCCGGATTGGCCACGGGAGCCGCATTCGGGATCAAAACCAAACGAGAGTCGAACGTCGCGGTCGGCTTTTTCGGTGATGGTTCGCTTGAAGAGGGATTGGTCATAGAATCCTTTAACATCGCAGCGCTATGGAAATTGCCCGTCATCTACGTCTGCGAAAATAACTCCGCCGGTGCCATGGGTCCGCAACAGGGAGGCTATCCGACGGCAATCACGGCGACCGACAGTTTCACCCGGCTGCCCGCGGCATATGGCATTCATAGCGCAAAGGTCGATGGCACGGACATCGCTGCCGTTTACGCGACTGCGACTGAAGCGGTCCAGCGTTGTCGTGCCGGACAAGGTCCGGCTTTCATCGAAGCTTTTACGGTCCGCTGGCCCGGCAGCAGTCCGCTATGGCCCGAGCCTGCGACAGTGACGGATTTGAACGAGGCCTGGGAGCCTGCGCGGATCAAAGGTCCGCATGCCGCCTGGCTGCGAGATCACGACCCCCTGCTACGCACGGCACGCGATATTGTCGCCCATGGATATGCCTCACAGGATGAGGTCATGGCTCACGACAAGGATGCACGTGCGCGAGTTGAGACAGGCGCGACTTTTGCGATCGAGAGCCCTATGCCGTTGTCCGAAACCGTACACGAACACGTGTTCGCTTGAGGGGTGCGCGATGAGGAAGATGAGTTATGCCGGCGCAATCGTTGAGGCCTTGCGCACCAGCCTTTCGGAAGACCCGACATTTAACCTGGTTGGAAGTTATGTACTTGGGTTGGGTCCTAAGCGGGTCCTGATGGATTCCATTCGTACCGAGTTTTCCGACCGCCTTTACGATCCGCCCACATCCGAAGCGGCGATCGTCAGTATCGGCGCTGGTGCTGCGATGGCAGGCGCGCGCCCATTTGTGGACATTGGCACCGCAAGTTTCAGTTATGTCGGCTGGTCCCCACTGGTAAACGAGGCCGCCGTCGCCCGCTATATGTCGGGCGGAAGCCTGCGGGTTCCTGTGGTTTATCACATGCTGCATGGCCTGCGTGGCGGCGGTGCCGGCCAGCATAGTGGAAGTCCGCAGGCGATGCTGTGGAACGCGCCGGGCCTGGAAATCGTGCTTCCTTCCAGTCCATATGATGTGAAAGGTCTGATGCGCAGCGCGATCAAAAGCGACAACCCGACGATTTTCATCAACCATGCGCGTTTGATGGACATCGAAGGGGACGTGCCGGCAGAGGACTACACCGTTCCATTCGGTCGAGCGGATATCAAGCGCGCCGGTCGCGACGTGACGCTGGTGGCGACATCGTTCGTTGTGCACGCCGCATTGTCAGCTGCCGAGCGGCTTGCGACGGACGGCATCGAGGCCGAGGTTGTTGATCCGCGCACGTTAGTGCCGCTTGATCACAAGACGATCCTCGATTCAGTCCGTCGCACCGGACGGCTAGTGGTCATCGACGAGGCACCGCTGAGCTGCGGAGTGGCTTCGGAATTATCGGCGATCGTTGCGGAAGAGGGATTTGAGTATTTGCGAAGCCCAGTCGTCCGCGTGACGCGTCCGGACATTCCGGTTCCGTTCTCCAAACCGCTCGAGGACGCCATTACGCCCACCGCCGACAAAGTCATTACGGCGGTCCGACGGGTCATGGATCCGCGCGCAAAGAGCGCTGCGACCCGACTAACCTGATTAGAGATATGAGCAAACAGCAGCGCAAACGCAAGGTGCCGTCGTTACGAAAGATATTGCGCCCGCTCGCCGGCAACAATCATCGCCGCGTGTCGATTGATATCCATAAATATCTACGCGATCTGATCTTGTCGAACGCTCTTTCTCCGGAAACGATCTTGTCGCAGGTCGAGGTCGCAACCTGTCTCAAAGTCAGCCGCACGCCTGTGCGCGAGGCTCTACGAATGCTGCAAGAAGAGGGCCTGATCGGCGCCGAGCCAAACTATCGGTGCCGGGTGCTGGGTTTTGATCCGCGTGAACTCGAAGCGCTCTATGTATCGAGAATTGCCAACGAAGGCATTTCAGCGGCTGTTACTGTACAAAGGATGACCGACGAGGACGTCGAAAAACTCGCAAAACTCCTGCGTCAACTCCGTAAGAATGAAGAGAACAAGAATTTCAGCCGCTGGATCGAAAACCATAGGGCATTTCATCAAATGCTTTTCTGTCGGGCGAATCCGCTGCTCCAGCAACGCATGTATGTCGATTGTCAACGTAGCGAACGGTACGTCTACAATGCCATGAAGTCAGGTTTGACGGATATATTCCACCGAGCAGCCAAGGAACATCAGGAAATCTACAAAGCCTGCAAGCGGCGAAACTCGGCGGCGGTCGTTTCGATGTTGGCAAACCATCTTGCCGGTGCGGCGATCGACATCATGGCTAAACTCGCCCCTCACTGGGAGCCTACAACATTGCGCAATGCCGCCCGGTTGATGCACTACGGGGCGCACCATCTCGATGATACGCAGAAACAAAAAAGGCCGAACT
>DASXST010000163.1:0-6048 GCA_036505835.1 Pseudolabrys sp.
CAAGGAACAGTTGAGAACAAGCAGTGGCAAACCTGGCGCATAGGTTTGCCAAATCAGGGGCTAAGTCATTGAAAAACGGGAGTCGGAATACGTGAGTGGCGACCCCGGCTGGATTCGAACCAGCGACCCTCAGCTTAGAAGCCTGATGCTCTGGCGCTCTTACGGCGTGGAGAGATTGGGACGACGACCGCGGCTTCCGGCGTCAGCCGCGGAAAACTCTCCCGGATCGTGTCGGCGACATAGTTGGGCGCAAGATGCGCATAGTGCTTCTCGGTCATGCGGGTGTCGGCATGGCCGAGCTGGCGGGCAATGACCGCCATGGGCACCGCCCGCATGGCGAGCAGCGAGCCATGGGTATGCCGCAATATATGGAAGCCGACCGCGGGCACGATGCCGGCCCGCGCGCAGGCCTCGCGCATCGGGCGCACCTGCTCGGCCCGCTTCCAGGCGCGTCCATCATCCCGGCGCAAGAGTGGCTCCTCGGGTGAACGGCCGGCGACGATTCGATCGACGAAGTCGCTGGCTTCCTTGGTGAGGGTGACGTGGCGCACCTTGCCGCCCTTGGCGATGCGCACGCTCAGCGTGCCGACAGCGGCGTTGTAGTCGGCGACCCGGAAACGGGTGAGCTCGCCATAGCGGCAGCCGGTCAGCAGCGCGAGATGGACGAGATCGCGAAATCCACCAGCCGTGGCGATGCGCAGCCGCGCTATCTCATCGGCGCTGAGATAGCGGACGAGGGGGGCTTCCACCGCGCGGAACGGCTTGACCCGCCGCCAGGCATCGTCGCTTGGCACCAGGCCGTTGCGCCAGGCGAGATTCAGCGCGGCCTTGAGGTATGTGAGACACCGATTGGCGCTGGCGCGCCGACGCCGCACGTCCTCGGCGTCCTTCGGGTCGAAGGGCGCCAAATTAACCGGGGCGCCCGGGCGCGAGCGCCAGTAGCGCGCCCGCTCGGCAAGGCTGCGGTGCCAGTCGCGCAGCCGCTGCGGCGTCAGTTTGGTGACCGGCAGTTTGCCGAGCGCCGGCAGAATATTGCGGTTGACGACGCTCTCGATACCCTCGACCGACTTGCCGCCACGGCGGCGGTAGTCCTGCAGATAGTCGGCCATGACGCCGGCGACGGTGTAGGGGCCATCGAGAGCCGGACCGATGCCGGCGGCGAGCCGCTGTTCCTGGATGCACCATTTGCGGGCAACCTGCTGGGCCCGGGAGAAGTCGAGAATGCTACCGCCGTTGGCGTTCTGCAGATCGTCGGCGAGCGCCAGCTTGGTCTCGCGATAGATACCCTCAGCGTTGCGCCGGCGCGCGATCCAGCTGCCGCCGGTTGCGCGGCGGCGATAGCCGAGATGGAGACCCTGTTCGATCACGCGCCAGTACGGCTTTGGCGCGACCGCGAGGCGCAGGCGCGCGCTGCGGGTTGCGAGCGAAGCTTCACGAACGGTGCGCGCCATGATGAGAGCCGAAAATTTTTGCCTACTTTTTGTCTATTATCCGTGGGCGAACCGCCGCGGACATCGAGGGGCAAGCTTAATGAAAGGGCCTGGAAAATATAGCGATGGCGTTGTTCGCCACTGTCAGCGGATGTCTGCAACACGGACTCTCACGGCGAAAACACGGGTTCGAGTCCCGTAGGGAGCGCCAATAAAATCAGGTAATTAGTAACGGCGCTCGTTGCCAGATTAAATCGACTGTAAATATCCGGTTTGGTCACTCTCGGTGAAATGAGGGACGCTGATATTGACTTTTTACGATTAGGACGTACGTCCCGCCCGCCTCTCAACGATGCGCATATGGTGGGGTTTTCCTTTTCTGGGGCTGCAATTTTGGCGCGAAGGCCGTTCACCAAGCGCGCCCTCGACTTAAACATCCGCGATCGGTACTTCATCGACCTTGTGTCCGTGCTGGTCCATGATGACGACGAACCAGCCGGTCCAGTTCCAGCCCGGCATTGCCGCGCCCTGCTTGAGATCGCGTGCGAGCGCCACCGCGTCGGTGCAAGCGGCGGCATTGCCCGGCAGGTCAATGCCTTTGTGATTATCGAGAACTTGTTTGCCGTCGGTGAGATGGAAATAATAACGCGGCATGGCCGGACCTCGGTTTGTGGCTACAACTCGGAGAATATCGATAATCGCCTTTTGCCGCCCCTGCTGACAAAGCTGAGCCTCGTGGCCTCGAGGGCGACGCAACGTCACCAAATGCCCGGCACCAGCCGGTACCGGATGCGGGCCGCGTAGTCGGCATAGTCGGGCAGATCGCACCGCAACATCCGATCCTCAAAGACCCGCTTAATGTCGGTGATCCGGCGCGTCGCAGCCCAATTTTTACACCTCTGTATTGCACCTAGGTATAGGTTTGCCCCACCTTTCTGTAGTTGAAGACTACTTACGTGCGCTGGTGCGACCGCTCGGGCGCGCTCTAGCCTTCGCCTGCTGAAGATAAAACCGAAATGCAGGGATCGACGTCATGACAAATCAAAGTGAGCGCGTGACTGCACAGGTGCTTGAAAATACAAGTGAGCACATGACAGCACAGGTGTTCGGTCTGTCGCTGACGGCAATTTTTGTGGGCCTGTTGGTCTTGAACGGCATTTCGTTCTGAAGCGAGAACACGCCCATGCCAGTTCTCGCCTTTTTTCCGTGGTCGGTTCGGTGCTGGTTGCATTGCTGTTCTTGGCGGACGCGACGCTGGAGAACACTTCGCCTGCGATAGTCACTAGCCAACGCACGGGTCTACCAGAGACCCGGTATCAGAATGCGGTAACAACTCTCACAACTACGCCAGCCCCTGCGCCCGACATGACATCGCAAGCAGTCCTCGCTGCCCAGCCCAAGTCGGCGGACGAGGCTGTGGCGAAAATCGAGGCCGTAGCGCGTGCGGCGCGGGCGGAAGCGTCACCCCAAAAACAGCGCGTCACGCAGCACATCAGTAGTTACCAACAGGCTCCTTTCTTCGATAGATTTTCTATTAAAGGTTATTAGGGCCGGAGATCGTGGCTGGAGTTTCGTCAATGCGGATGAGCCACTGCATCGCAACGTTGACCGCTGCCACCGTGGCGCTGTTTGCGCTCGGCCAAGCCGCCCTCGCCGACCTGATGATCAATATCGACAAATCCACCCAGCGTATGACTGTCACGGTCGACGGCAAACAGATTTACAACTGGCCGGTATCGACGGGAGGACTCGGCTACGACACGCCGAGCGGTACCTTTAAGCCATTCCGCATGGAGATCGATCACTATAGCGACGAGTACGACAACGCTATCGGTGAAAAACGCCGCGACGCTGTGGGAATTGGTGAAGGGAGAGAAGATGGCCAACGCCACTGTAGTTTTGAGCGGCACGACCTCCGGTGGCGGATCATCGGCTGTGGCACGCTCCCGTCCATTGCCGCCGAACGCAGATGACCCAAGGTCAGGTACACCGATGCCGCTGACCGCAGATAGCACGAACTATGGCGCGCCGTTAACGCAGTACCAGCCGCGCAATGACGATCGGCCGCTGTTGCCGTTCCCATTCTTATTCGGGCGCTAGGTGCTAGATCAAAGCATCGCCGTATAAGTTAAACGTGTTATCAAGACCAAGGGCATTTGCACCTTCGGCAGAAAACCACTGTCCCACTGATTCGAATCGATAATCGCTATGGCAGGGCTGCTGACAAACTTGGAGCCTCATGCCTGACTCGAAGTAGCTTTCGTTAACTCGCCAACGCCGTCAACGGATCAGGGTGACGGCAGGTTGTTTGCGAACATCGGCTCGTCCGCTGACCACGTTACGTATTGCACCTAGGTATAGCTTTTTACTTTTCTTTCGATACCAATGTACTCTGGTGTACTTGGACTAATGCGTTTTAGGTTTACTTAGCGAGTCGCTTCGGCGTTTCTAGACCGATTGGCGAAACCTCGTCCCCAGAGGTGTCCCCACGCCACCGGCCACGCCGAGGCGGTTTGTGATGGTGGCGCGATGCGAACAACACCTTTCATTAAAACCTGCAAGAAATGCGGGGAGCGCTCTGAGCACGTTGCAACGCTCCCCCATGGAGGCGGCTACGAAATTTATCAATGTCTGGATTGCAAGTCCGTTGAGTGGGTGCCACTAAAGTTAGTGGAGCGTGGCCCAATGCGGAACGCCGAACGACAGAATGATACTCATCTCCAACGTGAACGCGGATAACGTCACCGTCGTCAGCAAGTTTACTAAGAGGTACGCAAGATGGGTTCTTTGCCTCACGGCTTGCCTCATTTTCCCGCTTCTTGCTTCTCCCGTTCTTCCGGGACAGACCATCGCGGTCGCCCCGGAGGCCGTGAAAGCCTTTCGCCCGACTTATCGTCTATTGTCCTATTGTCTCGTGTCCAACGGATTTCCAGTAAGCAATGAGCTTGCCGGAATCGATCGCCCTGATCTGGTCAATGCCTTATTCCATGAAATCTATAGTTGGGCCGGGCTCACGCCGCCTAACTAAAGAATTTTTTGCGCGTCACGCAATCGACGCTTTAACCGGGCTTGTGGCTTGCTATGGAGCAGTACTGACGCGATGGCATATATTCGCTTCACATTCTTTTGTGGGTGACGCTCATGCGCGAAACACTTTTTGGAGTCACTGTCGTTGTTGTGGCTGCCGCGTCAATGTTCTTCACGATCGGCGCGACCTCTGCTGATCCATATAGATGGTGTGCTGTCGATAATAACAGCGGGGGGACCAACTGTGGCTTCGTCACCATTGAGCAATGCCGCGCCACGATCAGCGGAAAGGGCGGATCCTGCGAACCAAAGCAGGTCATTCCGCCTAACTTGTCTCCAGCTGCAAAGGCGGCAGCACCTAAAATAGACGTGAGCGGGGGCAGCGGCAAATCATTAATGGAGTGCGTTACTGAGTCCTGCAAAATCAACTGTTCTCCTAATGTAAAAAAACGCTACAGACCAAAATGGTGCGTGTACTTTAAGGAGCCAGTCTGACGCGCACCTCTCCCATCGCTCGAATTGTTTAGAAACTGAGCGTGCACAACTTGATCACGATATGGACCGTTCGTCGTTTCTCGCCAGACTGATAGGGCCGACATTCGTCGCCATCGCACTCGGCATGCTGATCAATCTCAGCATCTATGAAAGAATGATCGCGGAGGCGCTTCGTCCGGGCATCTTGCTCTATCTGTCCTGCTGTCCCTGCTCGCGGGCCTCGCGATCATCAATCTGCATAATAATTGGCACATGGACTGGCGCGTGATCATCACGATGCTTGGCTGGCTGATGACGATTGGTGGCATAATCCGCATCGTCGCGCCGCAGATCACGATCGCGATTGGTTCGACTGTCTACAGCGGTCGCGCTCCCACGATCGTGGTTGCGCTGATCGTCGGCGCATTGGGCGCTTTCCTTAGCGTCAAAGGTTACGTGCAGCGTACCTAACGGATTGATAGGCATCGCGGCCATGCAAGCGAATGCCCGGTAGCGCGTATGCAGGTTTTCACGCCATCGTGGACTGATGTGATATAGTTCGCTTAGTCGTGAGTGGAAAAGCATTGCTAGTTGTCTCTTGCAGAGGTCATGAGTAGCAGCACTCACATTTCGACTCTTTATCGCGAGTTCGCGGACGCTTTAAGGGACGTGCTCGCGGAAAATGCCGTTGGTCTGGCAAGCCGTGGCCGACTCGCGAGGACGCGCGCTGCGGTCAAGAAGCACCCCGATTACAGCGAGCATAGGTATTTTTTGGCGGTCGAAATGGCATTTAAACAGTGGGAAGCGATGCAAAACGTCGGGTCACAACAAAAGACATCCGAACACCAATAGATTATGCAACCGGTCGTAAGCGCCGCGTGATCATTTGCCCTTGGACCGGTACTCGCTTCCCCGAAGTGGACATTCGGTGACTAAACGAGAGATTAGTAGTGGTCCCGCGACGCAACGTCACCAAATGCCGGCACCAGCCGGTACCGGACGCGGGCCGCGTAGTCGGCATAACCGGGAAGATCACGCTGCAACATCCGATCCTCAACGATGGTGCGCCATTTGTCTTTCGAGAACGATCTGCCAAAGCCTAGGCAGTACCTGCTGA
>DASXST010000164.1:0-36588 GCA_036505835.1 Pseudolabrys sp.
GAAAAAGACCCTTTCACGGCGGTAACAGGGGTTCGAATCCCCTAGGGCGCGCCATGTGCGCACTCGCCGTTTTTCCTCCCTAAGCTTAGAACGGCGGTTGATTGAATCCTCCACCTTATGCACAAGGGCCCCGCAAGGGCCCCTTTTTCTGCCCGCCTTTCGGCAGTCCACACGGCTCGACAGTGCGCCGATCAATGAACCCTGACGTTAAATCTCAAATGACGGAACCTCGGTTTACGGGAATTTTTCTTGTGCCTGGACGGTTGAGGAGTACCATTCACCTCCTTCACGTCACGGCAGGAGTTCAAAATGGCGTTCATCCTGATTGTGGCGGGGACGGCACTCGCGTTCTGTGTTGCCGCGTTGCTCATCATCGAGCGAGAGAACGCCGCGACATGAGTGTTGGGGTCGCAAGTAAACTGAGAGCCCTCGGTCACAAACCGAGGGTTCTCCGTTTCGAGTGCTCTCCTCAGAAATAAAAAGGGACCAACACTGCCATGCCAAAGAGCGGCAACGGCCACAGGTAGAACAGGCGGCGTTAACTCCGGCTACATCGTTTGCTATTGGCCCGAGGCGTTGAGCGTTAGCGGACTTAGATCGGCGTTGGTTATTTTAGGCTTCTCTGGGCTGCAAATGATGTAGCCACTTGAATCAGTTTTGTAGGTTGAGGTCTGGACGCGAAAGTATTTATCTGCTGCGTCTACGACTTCATCCAGGATCGTATTGGAGACATACCCTTCGCAGAATATCGCCATGGTGCAGAGGAAGGATTTTAGGCTCATAGCTTGCTTTCCTCGGACCAAAGTCCCAAGAGTATTCTCCCGAAATGACTCACCGACAATCAGTGTCGGGCGACGCCGCCGATGGCGCGGTAGCACTGCACTGGGCATGGGAACTACTCGGCTCCGCCGCGCATTCCAGATTACTGCTGATTCCATTCCCATTCCCCCGAAAAGACCGACCGGTAGTTCGATATAGGGCTGTCATTTCATGCCCTTCTTCTTTCAACCAGCGCGGATCAGGATATGGAAAAGTCCCCACACCATATCGACCGAAATACTCCAAAAAGAGCAATCTTAGTGGGCGGACAGTCGATTTACCCAGTCCAAATCACCCAGGCTGTCCGCACAATGGACCACCCGCCGGCGGTCCCTATTTTTCTGTACGTCAAAGCCCTATATCGGCCGCATGGTATTGCGTAGTTCTCGCGGCAAGCTGCCGCTTTCATTCATCCGTGCCAGCCAATCGTCGCCGAGCAACCGCCCTCCGGGTTTGGGCGCACCACTGAAGCATGACGGCTATCGAAAAAATATTCACCCCCGCGGGTTCGTCGCGCAAGCCTTTAAACAAATGTCTCGATCCAACTCACAATTCGGGCCAATTACCAGTGGTATTGTCGGTGGTGCGACCTGTTGGGTACCTACCGTTGGCGGGGGAGTCCCCGTTCCGCGAAGTCTTACGCATACGTCGAATGCGGACAGGCAGTTAGTAGAACACACATTCTGGACGATCTTATTCTTTGAAATGGGCGCAAAATTGCCAGCAAAACTCGTTGCAATTGAACAGAAGAGAATTATTGCTGCGGCACTTAGTTTCATTTGCGCCACTCCCAAAAGTAAAAAAGTTTGTGCCTCGATTAAATGAGGCGCAAGTATAGGCCGATTTCGAGGCCCTACATAGCCGGGTGAATGACCGCCCCTGCGGTCGGAAATGCAATGCAGGTTACAGGGCCATCTTGGAGATCGTCATGTTGCGAGGATTAATTATTGCCATTGCAGTCGGTTCCGCGCTCGGCATCTCGTTATGTCCAATGGACGCCTCGGCGCGTCGGACCCGTGCCGCCGTAGCCGACGACGTTCCAAACTGGGATGTAACCGCAAGCTGCCGCGCCGCAGGCTCGGTTGCATTTAACCAAACGCCCAGTGAGAGAATGAAAAGCTGTCTCGCGAGCGAGCAGCGCACACGCGAGGAGCTGACCAAAAACTGGTCGAATTTCCCGGCAGCCGATCGCGTCGGTTGCGTGAAGTCGCTAACTTTCTCGCCTACGTACACCGAGCTTGTGACGTGCCTTGAGATGAGACGCGACGTCAGGAACTCGCGTGATGCAAAGCCTGCTGACACCAACCCGCGGCGTTGACCACCAGCAATGTGCCGTTGAACTTGCCGATTAGATCACCGAATATGATCGCGCTGAAATGTTTCAAGCGATTTGTAAACTGGGGCTTGAAGGAATCGTCTCAAAGAAACTGGATGCGCCCTATCGCTCAGGTCCCTCGAAAGCCTGGATAAAAGTCAAAAATCCGAAAGCGCCCGCTGCAACTCGCTATTGATGGGACCTTTTAATTCCGATTTTATTATTTCCGTAACGAGTGAAAGCGGAGATTTTTGACAGGCAGCATTCCGGCTCAACCCCCGGATGGAAGCCCGAAGAGCCGCGCAGGCGGCAAGGCTGCGGCTCTTTCTTTAATAATGACGATACCGAGAGCTGCGGCGGCCCGCAGGCCCACACGGATTGTAAAATTGATTAGGCACGCAAAATCCACCGATGCCGCTCACGGTTTCCCTGCACTGCTCAATGGTGAAGAAGCCGCAATTTGTGCCGCCCATACTAGGCGCATACTCAGCACACCATCGAGTATTATCGCAGGGCAGAGCGGTAGCGGGCGTTTGCGGTAGCACCGCTGGCAGCACAACGATTGCCGCCATAACCTTGGTTACAAAGCGCATCTGCAAGCCTCCTCTTTCGGTATTTGAAATAACACCGCGCACCTAACATCAATTCATCCTGCTATCGACGGCGCGACATTGGCCCAAGGTCCAACTCCGAGGATCTGCAAGTTGGGTTAGAAACGAAGAACAAGCGGTCTCCCTTATCCGCTTGAGTGCAGCTCACTTGGCCCGCAATGGCGCTCAACCGTTGCGGGCTTTTTCCTTGGCGAAAATGATGGGTTCGCTGAATCAATTTGTTCTAGTCACGGTCGCCTGGTCCGGTATTGGGACCTGTAAGCCGGACAGACTGAGCGTGGGGTTGAAGCTAGCCGCTAGGAACTCATGCCCAACAGCCTACCGAGGCGTTTGCGGAAGCGCGAAAAATCGTTGATAACAAAATCGAAAGTCCAGGAAAAAATAAATTGCGGCTAACGGGATTCCGTTTCGGCAGTGGCCGATTAACGAGCCGATGCCCTCACATTCCAACTAGTTCAAATCGACGGATGCCGTGCCAACGCAATGATTACAGACGGGCAAGAGGCGTCGGCAAAGCCCAAAAAATCAGCCTCAACCTGATCAGGGCACGCTGGCCAGAATCTTTTCCATCTCGGAGGCAGTGAAAGCACGCAACGTCTGGGTGCGAATGTTGCCCAGCATATCCGCGGCTAGTAACACGGCGGCGGCTGTCTCGTCGTCTGGGGCCTCGAAGAGGCACACTTGGTCATACTGACCCAGTGTCCAATACATCTGTTTAATACTGACCCCCTTCGACTTCACCTTGGCGGCCCAGTCGGCTACCCGGTGGGTAGTGTCTTTTGCAGCCCGGATACCTTTGTCGGTGAATTGAACTAAACTGATATATGTCGGCATGATCTTATTCCTTCAGGCATTCCCCGGGGCGCCGTCGCAGCCAGTAGATTATCACCACGCATAGAAATGGTAGTTAATGCCGATGCGCAAGATATTCTCGTTGAGTGAAAGACCATTATTGGAAATCGGCAATGGATTGGTGGCGTGCCCGAGATCTACATAGAGATATTCCACTTTGGCCGACCAGCGATCTGCGAACATCCATTCCAAACCGGCACCGAGCGTCCAGCCTGCATGTGTGGTTGAATCTGACAGGCTGTTGATGGTTCCGTTGAAGTTGACAGTGGAAGCAGTGTTGACATTGGCAAGCGCCAAACCGCCGGTTGCGTAGAAATTAATATTTGGGGAAACAAACAATTTCGCAACCCCGCAGTAAAAATAGGGCGGGTGATCTGTTTTCACGTTAACAAAGTCAATATGGACAACGAAGGGTTAAAATTCCGGTGTCCGCCCGGTGATATTCTAGCGCCCACACGTTAACCGGCTGATGCCTGCGAGTATCGCGTCTTGGTCGCCGCGTGACAGCTTGGCCCACCAACCTTTGAACGTCTCCCACTCGGACGGCGAGAGCGAGTCAAAGAATTACTCTCGGGCTACGACGTTCCTAGTGATTAAGTCGCATGTCAAAAGACATCGCTTTCCACCGACGCATCTTAGGCGCGTCTGAAACGTACAGAGCCCCGAATTAATCGGGGCTGATTGCTTTTATTGCCCGTCGCGCGCCTAGTCGAACTTGAACTCGGGCATGCCTTTCAGGGAATCCTTTGTCGCGCCGCTAAGAACGGCGTGGTCCGGGTACCATTTACTTTTCGTCGTCGACGTTGGCTGGGTCGCGGGACGGCTTGCCGGAGCGCCCGCACCTGAACCGGTCGCTCCGGTGGACGTCGTTCCGGTTGACGACGTGCGAACCGGTTCATCGACGAATTTCAGCTTAGTCATCTCGACCTTGATGTCGTGCCGGCCAACACCAAGGAAGAGGCATTGAGCTTTCCGTCACGCAGCATCCGGTTCTGCAATACGGCATGGAAGCCTGGCTGTGGCGAGATCGTGCCTTCGGGCAGCTTCCAAATCTTCTCTGCTTTGTCGCGGTGATCCTTGTTGGCCACCAGCATGTCGGCGGGCAATCGATGCGAGAACGTGCCGACTTCGTGCGCCGTGCCGCAGGCGGACGGTTGATCGGTTAGGGAGAACGGGCTGTTGCCAGGCTCGGAAATCTTTCCCGTCAGCAGATGAATATTGTAGACGAGATTATTGCACCACACGCCGCGGGTGTGCTGGTTGAATCCCATTGTCCAGAAACTGACAACCTTTGTCTTCGGATCAGCGTAAAGCTCGGCAAGATCGCGAAGGCGCCCCCGTCACCCAATGTCCGTTGATAAACTTGCGGCGGTCCACGTTGCGAGTGAACGGTGTTTCGACCACGACACGCCTCACTTCGCCGGGGGACCGGGCGGGCCGTTAATCGCTTGGTAAATCCACACCGTTAGTCCCCACGTGCCACGGCGGCCACTGCGACAAATGGCATCACCAGCGCGGTGATGATGAGGAACGCATAGATTTCCATCCGCCGCTTGCGTTCGAATCGTCAGTCAGATTTTGCGGCGTGCTCATGCTTTTGGGCGGCTTCCGCGCTGTGATTGGACGAATATGCCAGCGGGGACCGGCCCAACCGGCTTTGCTTTGGATCAAAAACCGGATTTCCGCTTTTTCGCAAATATTTCACGGAGGTTAGCCAGCGTTGGCGCCGGAGCTCCGAAAACCGCGGTCGTTTTAATCCACAGCTTCATAGCTGCTATGCGAAGATGTCGCACTTCTCACGCATTTTTTAACATACAAATTACGGGCCGGATGATCCTTTAACAGCTACAAGCGTTTGCTGTCTGCGAAGTGCTCTTCGGGCGTCAGGCAATGATTAACGGCAAGAACGTAGTGGCGGCTCTGAGGCGTGACGCGACCTTCGTTTGGCACGCGGTGATCGCGGTCGTGTTTATCTGCTTTGCGACACTGGCTGTGGCCGCGGCCTTGCTCGACCTCTTGGCCATTCGCCACTAGAGCGCCGACGGCGGGTATCTGTGCCGCCGTCCGCTAAAGTCCTCCACGATGTAATGGGCGCTCCCGTTGGAGCCTGCGCGCTCGATATAGCTCGCGCCGATCGGCGATTTGCCGTGACCTCCGGGGATATCGAGCACGTAAGTCGGCTGGCATAGGCCCGACAAGCGGCCACGAATGCTTCGCAGCAATTCCTGACCTGTCGTGATGCTGGTTCGCAAATGACCGGTGCCGGGCGCGAGGTCCGCATGGTGCAGGTAGTATGGCTTGATCCGGCATTCGACCAAGGCTCGCATCAAGGCGCTCATTATGTCAGGCGTGTCGTTGACGCCAGCCAGCAGCACAGTCTGAGCAAGCAACGGGATGCCCGAATCGGCCAGCCGCGCGCAGGCCGCACGCGCGGGCGCCGTCAGTTCGCGGGGGTGGTTGACGTGGACCGCCACATAAGTTGGTTTTGTCTTCATCTTGATCGAACGCACCAGGGCCGGCGTCACGCGCATGGGGTCGGCCACCGGCAACCGGGTGTGAATGCGCACGACTTTCACGTGCTCGATCTCTGCAAGCATTTTCATGACTGAACGCAGACGTCGCAGCGACAGGACCAGCGGATCGCCACCGGTCACAATCACTTCCCAGACTTCCGAATGCGCCCGGATATAATCCAGAGCGCGCTGCAGCGCTTCAGACGAGAGAGCGACAGCTTTGCCGGGCCCGACCATTTCGCGGCGGAAACAAAATCGGCAATAAACCGCGCAGATGTGAGTGAGCTTGAACAGCACGCGGTCGGGATAGCGATGGACGATTCCATCCACGGGACTCCAGGCATCGTCACCGATCGGATCGGCGCTTTCGCCGGCTTGGTGCTCGAGTTCAACCGGATCGGGGATGAACTGCCGCGCGATTGGATCATGGGGATCGTTCGGATCGATCAATTGCGCCAGGGGCTCCGGCAGCGCGACGGCATAACTTGCGGCGACGGCGTCCAGCTCGGGCTGCCGTTCGGGCGGAACGAGGCCTCGCGCGCAAAGGTCCGCAGGCGTGCGAAGGGTTTTTGAAGTTGTTGTCATGATTGGCTGTCCATTCGTAATGCCCGGCCTTGTGCCGGGCATCCAAGCACTTAACAAGAGAAAAATAGGGGCCGAGCAAGCCCGGCCATGACGCCTCAACCGTCGGCAACCGGCGTCCAGATCACCTGATCGATACGTTGCGCGCCGGTCGCCAGCATCACCAGCCGATCAAATCCGAGCGCAACCCCGCTTGCGGGAGGCATTTGACCGAGAGCCGCGAGAAAATCGTCGTCGATCGGGTAGCGCTCGCCATGGATCCGTTCTTTTTCCGCCATCGCTGCCTCGAAACGGGCACGCTGCTCGGCCACATCGGTCAGCTCGCCAAAGGCGTTGGCAAGCTCCACGCCACACGCGTAAAGCTCAAAGCGCTCTGCGACCGCCTCGCTGTCCGCTTTGGGTCGCGCGAGCGCAGCCAACGGCAGCGGATACTCATACAGGATGGTGGCGCGACCGATTCCGAGCTGCGGATCGACGCGCTCGGCAAGGATGCGGCTGAAGATATCGCCCCAGGTGTCATCGGCGGCGGTTGCAACGCCGATCCTGTCTGCTTCCGCGGCGAGCGCACCACGGTCGCCCCTCCCCGTCTTGACCGTGCCCAACAAGTCGACTCCGGCATAACGACCAAAGGCATCGGCCACCGTCAGACGTTCGGCCGGCGCGAAGGGATCGATAGTCTTGCCTCGAAATTGGAATGTCCTTGTACCCGCCGCACGTGCCGTCTCCGCCAGGATGGCCACGCAGTCATCCATCATCGTCTCATACGTCGCATTTGCCCGATACCATTCCAGCATGGTGAATTCAGGATGATGGAGCGCGCCTCGCTCCCTGTTGCGGAATACGCGGGCGAAGCTGACGAGGCGGCTTTCACCGGCGACCAGGAGTTTCTTGCAGGCAAATTCCGGCGAGGTATGAAGATAGACCTGCTGGCGCTCTCCTCCCGGAGCAATAAGCTCGGTTGCGAAGGCGTGCAGATGGGTTTCGTTTCCCGGTGAAACCTGAATTGCCGCGGTTTCGACTTCAACAAAATCCTGCTTTGCAAACCAGGTGCGAAGTGCCGCAATGATGCGCCCGCGCGCCAGGAGATAGGGCCTGCGCGCCGCATAGGCGCCGGAAGCCCAGAATGATGGGCTTTTCGGCACGGTCACCTCGGCCCGCGAACACGCGGGAAAAGCTGGCATCGGCCGAGAAGATCGCTATGTTGCCGCCCGAAAGCGCGGCCCCCGGTCGCCAATAAATCAGGGATCATAATCGTGAAGGTCATCGCTTCATCGCTCCGCAAAGGCAATATCGTCGAGGTTGACGGCAAGCTCTATGTCGTTCTCACCGCAGAAAATTTTCACCCCGGCAAGGGGACGCCGACCACCCAGGTCGATATGCGCCGGATTTCCGACGGCGTGAAGACCTCGCAGCGCTATAAGACCACCGACCAGGTTGAGCGTGCCCACGTCGAGGACCACGAATTCAGCTATCTCTATCAGGATGGCGACGGTTTCCACTTCATGAACCAGGAGACCTACGACCAGGTTCACGTGCCGGCTGACGTCGTCGGCGATGCTGCCGTCTATCTCCAGGAAGGCATGATCGTGAACATGAGCGTCCACGAAGGCGTCCCGGTCGCCATCGAGCTGCCGCAGAAGGTCACGCTCGAAATCGTCGACACAGAGCCGGTGGTGAAAGGCCAGACCGCGTCGGGCTCATTCAAACCGGCCAAGCTGGCGAATGGCGTGCGCACCATGGTGCCGACCCATATCACCACAGGCACCCGCGTGGTGGTGAGCACCACCGATGGCTCGTATGTCGAGCGCGCCAAGGATTGAGGGTCGACGCCGCAAAATGTCAGGTCCGCTGCGTGGCGAGGGTTGGGCCTAGACCCTAACGCTCGCGCGCACTTCCTTGGGGAACAGATCGTCGGGCGCAAGCTTCTTTGCTGTAACGCCTTGCGCGTGAGCGAAGCGGCAGAACGCATCCAGCGTCCGGCGATTTTGTTCGAGCCCGTACGGAAAAGGATCATCGCCGAAATTTCTGCTCCATTCGCCGGCGATCGACGCAGCCCACGGCACGGGGATACGTGACGCGGTGACGTCTCGGATTCGCTCGAGGCTGCGCCGCCGGGCCTCGTCAAATGCCTTGAAAAGATTCATCGCAACCCACGGGTAGCGCTCGAAGACTACACGACGCATCGCGATCACATGCATGATCGGATAGATGCCCGTGGCGGCATGGTAGTCCATCTCATGGGCGCGATAGTCGGGGTAAAGCCGTACGATCCTGCCGCCACTGCTGTCGAATGCGTCCGGCACGCGTGCCGAAATCGCGGCATCGATCTCGCCTGACAACAGCATCGCAGAAATAGTCGTATCGCGACGCTGCTCGTAATGAATTCCATCAGGTAACTTAAATTCCACCTTCTCCTCGCGGCCGGCCTCGTTCATGCCGGCCTGAACCCATTGGACTTTCCGCAGATCCACGTCGGCCGTTTCGGACAGGAATCCGCGCGCATAGATGCCGGCGGTTTGCGCCCATTCGGGGATGCCCACGCGCTTGCCCTCCAGATCCTTGGGATGGGAGATGCCGCGGTCGGAGCGCACGTAGAATGCCGAATGCCGGAACACGCGAGAGGGAAAGACCGGGATTCCGACGAAAGGAGAATTGCCTTGATCGGCATAGCCGATGAATTTGCCGAAAGACATCTCGGACACGTCCCATTCGCGGTTCTTGATGAACCTGTAGAAGATTTCCTCGATGGGCAGGACGAAGGCCGTAAGCAGAGTTCCCTCCGCGCGCACGGCGCCGGTCGTGAGATCGCGCACATGATCATAGTCAGCCGTGGCGAGGGTTAGGTGCAGGCGCGCGGTACCCGCGGTTTCGATGAGCTCGGGCTCGCGATCGGCACTCGAGGATGCGGTTAAATTGGCTTCGCGTACCGTCATTTCACTACCACTCTCCCAAACAGGCTCGCAGGGCACTGGGCCGCACCCTACACCCTTGTATGCCGCAGTGCGATGAACTTAACTTCCACATTGGAGTCTCACCGAGCCTTCGCTGACGGGGAAGAACGAGGGAAGCCGGATTGAAACGCGCCGTACTTGTTGGCCTTGCCTTGCTTATGGCGGCTCCCGCGGCGGCGGAGGAAATGAAGACTCCGCAGGTCTCGCGCGCGCGGATCGACTGGAATGCAGCAGCGGCGAGCCTTGCCAGTCCGGCATTGGCCACCGCGGCGGAGACGTTCGCCAGGCTCAATGTGGCTGCAGAAGCGGGTTTTCCCGGAATCTCTAACAGTACCGTGCCGGTGCTGCTTCCGTTCGATATTGACGGTTTTGCAAAGGAGCTCACCGCCCATCAGGATCAATCGCCCGACAAGATGGCGGAAAGCGCGGATCGCTTTATGCGGTCCGGCTTTCAGGCAACGAAATTTTTCCTGACGGGGCCCGCGGGATACGACGCGGCATTCGGGCTGATACTCGCTAACGTCGCGGAGCTATCGGACATTCGCTATTCCGAGCCTGTTTATGTCCTGTTGTCGGGTCTCGGCATGACTTACGAGCTCGATGGACCAGCCCTTCCAGGAGGCGAGCTGGTCAGATCGCTGCAGGGCAATTTTCCCGGCATTCGCCGCTACCTGCACGAATCCTATATCCGCTACAGCTTTGAGCGCTATGGCATAACATACGTCGCCGCGATCTACTGTCGCGACACCACGCCCCGCACAAAAATTCTCACCTGCGGACAGGCCGACCGGGTCATGGATCGCTTCCTGCGGGCCCTCCGGCTTGTTGGCGGGACGCCTGCGGCCGACATTCCGGCCGAAAAACTCGTGCTCGACAGGCCCAAGGAACAATCAAAGGACTTCTCTTATTTCAGCCCCGGGCTTCTCATTCCCAATACGGGACTTAATAAGGCCAGCACAGGCCGCGCCGACTATACCGTATATGCGCGGCTGCGCTTTCCGCTCAAAGATGCGCCTGCCTTCGCCAATTCGCAGTCGTTCAACAACTGGGGCGATTGCGATTTCACCGGGCGCTCCGTACGCAATCCGCGCAGAAAGGATCAGCCCTATTCATGCAAGATAAACGGCAGGCCGCTGGTCTTCAACGAGGGCGCGCCGGGCAACTACTCGTATCCCTGGCGTGATAACTTCTGCGAGCATCGCCGCTTTTTCGTTGGCCAGTGTTCTAGCGGCGAAGGCCATCAAGGCCAGGACATCCGGCCCAGCGTCTGCAAATTGTTCAACGCCGGCGCTGATCGCTGCCAACCCTACCAACATGATGTGGTAGCTGCGCACGACGGATTTATCCTGCGCGCGCGCAAGCAAGAGGCTGTGTATATTTTTATCAATACGCCGAGCACGCATGCGCGCGTGCGCTACATGCATATGAATCCGAACCAGCTCGACGCGGATGGAATTTTGAGCGGCAAACTCGTGCACGAGGGTGATTCGCTAGGCAAGGTCGGCAACTACAATCATCGCGAGCGTGGCACGACCTACCACCTGCATTTCGACATGCAGGTGCCGACAAAGCTCGGGTGGGTATTTGTGAACCCCTATATGAGCCTCATTGCGGCCTATGAGCGGCTGATCGGCGCACGCGGCACGGAAATCAAGGAAGGCGATCCCACGCCTGCGGTGGCGGGAGTTTCGCCGGTGATCATGCGTCCGTCAGAGCTTCCCACAGTCGCAATGGCGCCCACCCCGCATACCGAGCAATCCTCAGCTCTGCGGATGAAATCGCAAAAAGCCAAAGACAAGGCCAAGAAAAAAGACAAGACCAAGAAGAAAAAAAGCAGTGTCAAAAAGAAGCAGCGCCGCGGCTGAAACGAGCCATCTTGCGCGTTGTGAGTGTACGCAGCTTGATTAGAATGCCGCCATGCCGCGAATCTCCTGCACGGCCTCAAGCACTCAAACTCTGACGCGCCGCGCAATCGTGAGAAGCGCGCTTGGCGCCACCGCAAGTTTCGCGATTTGCGGACATGCGGCGGCTGCGCAGCCACCCGCTTTCGGGCGCTGGGTCGCCGACTTCCGCTCGCGAGCGATCAAGCGCGGCATCTCGGAACAAACCTACGACCGCGTGATGGGCGCAGTGACGCCCGATACGAGTGTATATGCGCAATTCCAATCGCAGCCTGAGTTCACCGAGCTCCTTTGGCAATACATCAACAGGCGCTGCTCCGGCTGGCGTGTGATGACCGGCAAGGAGCGCGCGAAGGAATATGCCGGCCTGCTCGCGCGCGTGGAAAAGGACTACGGCGTCGATCGGTATCTTTTGCTCGGGTTTTGGGGAATGGAGTCCTCGTTCGGCGACGTCGTTGCCAATCCGAAATATATGCGGCCGGTCATTCCGGCGCTTGCCGCCCTGGCCTGGGGCGAGCCGCGCCGCAGAGCATATTGGGAAGCCGAGTTGCTCAACGCGCTCACCATCGTTGATCGCGGCTGGGCACAACCGTCCGAAATGATCGGCTCCTGGGCCGGCGCGATGGGGCACACGCAGTGGATGCCCGAGGTGTGGCTGCACATGGGTGTCGACTACGACCGCGACGGCCGCACATCGCCCTACGGCAAGCCCGACGATTCGCTTGCCGGCACAGCGCGGTTTCTCGTCGAACGCGGAAAATACCGCCGCGGCGAAGCCTGGGGCTGCGAGGTCACCCTGCCACCGGAGCGAACGCGGCTCGCCGACAATCGAACGACACGCTCATACGCCAAGTGGCAGGACCTCGGCGTGCGCCGTGCCGACGGCACAGCGTTCGCCCGTCCCGGCGACCAAGTGAAACTGTGGTTGCCGGTCGCCGGCGGTCCGGCATTCCTGGTCGGACAGAACTTCCGCGCCGTGCATTCGTACAATCCCTCCACCAGCTACACGCTCGCGCTCTGCCATCTCGGGGATCTCATTCGTGGCGACCTGCCGTTCCGCCAGCAGTTTCCCGGCGGGGAACGCGCGCCGACATTCGAGGAAGTGAAAGAAATCCAGCGCCGGCTCAACGAGCAGGGTTTCAAAACCGACGGCATAGACGGGCGCACCGGCAGCGACACCATAAAGGCCATTCTTGCCTACCAAAAAAAGGTCGGCATGGAGCCCGCCGACGGTTACGCCGGCCTGAAAGTTCTCGCCCGATTGCGTCAGGGCCCGTAATCCTCACAGGGCGATCCTTCCCTGTCGCGGCTGTTACCATTTCATCTTATTTTGTTGGCTTTGCCAGCGAGCGACGTCAGGATTTGTACCGCTTAATACCGGCCTGTTTTGACTCGTGCGGTGGCAATTCCGGTGACAATTTTCAGCGATGCCATACAAGGGCAGACCATCAGAAAATGCTTCCGAATGCCCCGCGACGGCGCAATCATCTTTGGCGATCTGATCGGAGGCTAGATGTGTTGCGCGTTGCGCGCCGTGAGGGGCTTTAATTGCGCACTCGCTGAATAGCCCAACGCAATGCCGATGCGCCGACACGAATTAAAAGCAAACTCGCTACGACGCGCACAAAGAAGCTGTCCGCAGGACTGCGTCACGCAACATATTTAGCGGGCTCGCCAGTCACGTGCGCTTTGCTCCTAATTCTTTCATCACCGTTTCCGCGTTGTCGCCCACCTTGGCTATCGCGGCTTCAATCTCAGCTTTCGATTTTTTGAGACGCTTACACCAATGACGCGCCAACTCCTTGCTGGAGATATCGACGCGATTTCGCGCACGCTTCACAGAGGAGGATGTCAGCATGACAAAGAGTCCTTACGTGGTCAGACAAGCGCCGGATTGCACTTTTGTTCCGACCATTTGTTGTATCATTTGACACAGCACTGAAGTACAGCCGCGCGTGCAAAAAGAATGTGGAACGAAATGGGTAGTCAATACGAATACGAGCTGCAGCTTTAGTAAAGGCAACACTTGTCGCGGTGTAACAATACGGTATTTAGTTCTATCAGCTGCGCTTGCGCACCTTGTTGAGCAGTGTGTGCGCCGGTACCGCGATAGGCGCCTGACCTTCAGGATTCTGAACCCGTTCGGGCGGAGAAAATAAATCGCCTTTTCGTGATGGCCGTCACATCCCATTAGTGATGTGCGTCACTGCCGGCTCCGTCCTTTGGGTGTAAAATAAAAATTGTGAATTCACTCACAACATGGGGGCCAGCCATGAGAAAGCAAATCTTGCTTGTGACTGCGGCAGCTTTGACTGCAGCAATTGTCATCCTCAGTGGAACGAGCACGGCTACTACCCAACAGGTCCCACAGTATCAAGTTGCGGGTTTCCCTATCACCCCACTCCAGATGTCGGTGTTGCAGCCCTCCGCCAAAATCACAGAGCAGCAGCGCCTTGGTGCACGACGCACTATGGACGCGTCGAGGCGTGGCGCGTACCCCGATTTCGGTCTCGCCAATTCGGGCTGGTAAGCCCACCCTTCTTGATCTTCAAGAGGCGTCACCTGCGCACGGGTGACGCAAGAGGGGCCTGCCTTTCCCCAAGGACCAAAGCAACTATTGATCGGGCGCAAGGGTCTTCAAAAAAGCGATCAGCTTTACTCTGCTCTCGGCCGATGGCAAACCACCGTAGGGCTTCATGGTGTTGCCGGGCACTGTCTCGTCAGGGTTCGCGATGAAGCGCTCGAGGTTTTCCTCATTCCAAACGAAGTTTGCGCCCCTCATAGCGCTGGAATACGAGTAGTTTGGCAACGACCCAGCCTTCCTTCCGATGATGCCTCGCATGTGAGGGCCGAGCCGATTGTCGCCCTCCCTGATCGAGTGGCACGTTCGGCAGGCGTTGTTAAACAGTAGCTGGCCCGATGTAAGGTCTGCATCCTCAGATGCAGAAAAGGTTGACAGTGCTAAATAGGCGATCCCGCTTAACAAGGCGACCCGTCGCAGCCGATTACGGTCAAACATCACTTTTCGACCTTATTCCAATTTCAAAACCGAACGTTGATGCTGCATATGGATCGTGTCCCCTTTGGGTCATCAGCGGACATTTCTCATCGCACGCGCTATGTCCGCCTTACCCCCCGAAAGCGACGTCGGTTACAAGCGACCTACGATCTTTGATCGAGGGGCTAGACTAACCATGCAGTTCCCGGCGAATCAGGCACTCGCAATGGCCTTGATGGCCGCCGCCTTGGCTCCCGTCGATGTCGCCGCCCAAATGATTGGCCAGACCAACTCCGGTCAGGCTATGGGTACGATTGCGCCATCGAATGGACCCGACAGACTCACTGGCAAGGAACGCCTCGGTGAGAAATGGAAAGACGACCAACGTGTCGATAATTGCAGGGTCCCGATCGACAAGCGCGGGGCTAAGGGGAGGCCCGATAGCTGCGACCGCCTACCAAAGGATTGAATCGACTTCGCTTGCAAGCCTATCCAAAAGCTTGGTTGTCCATTCGATATCCGCCTTACGTTCGGGTGAAATTTGGCTACGCGAGGAGAAATTCATTAGCCGCCCGCTCCAGGGATAAAGCACCTGATCTGCGTCTTGCCCTCATAGTCCTTGTATGGCCATACCACGGCCAGTCCGAACTTATTTGATACGGTTACCAGCGCGTCGGGCGGTACCTCGATCCATTGGCCGTCGAGTCGCACTCGATATTTTCCATCTTTCGTATCCCAATCCACATCCTCAACGCTCTGGCCATCAGCGACTGAGCAGCAAGGACCTCTTCGACTTGCAAGGCTTTCGAACCACTGCTTGAGCGGCGAGTTTGAATATTTTCCATCGAGGTCGCGGGTAAGAGCCAATCCGGGCAAAAACAGCAATGCCGCACAGCAAATAATGCCGAGCTTGACCAATGATCCAGCCAAATTCGTCATGCTGATTTTGGTCACGTCGACAGATTTTCTATTCAAAGGCGTCAGCGTCGGACCCTGCTCGTCGGTATTTTGCGTCGGAGTGAACGAACGCGAGGCTTTCGTCATACGCATCGTCCGATTTTTTTTCGATGCATGGGCGCCCAAGCCAAATTATTTGCTCTAGAGCTCACGAAATCTAGTTGGACTGTAGTCCAACGCATTTCACCAATGTTCGCCTTCATTGGCGTTTGCCGACGCGATCTTGAGCGCCAGAGCGGTCATAATCGACACGCTGCGCTCGCTTGCAAAAATAGACTACCGCCGAGCAACGCAGCGCCAATAACGGTGACGGTTTTGCGTGTAGTCAACCCGGCGTAGCAGGTGACGAGCACAAGCATCTGCCCGCCGCGCTGGCGTTTCTTGTAGCGCCACCTTGGCCGGTTGTTGATCGGCCTGTGGTGCGGCGGCACGATCAAGCACTGCGGTTTGCATCACCGGCGATGGGTCCTCCGACAACGATTGCATCGGCAAGCCTCCGATCAGGCCTTTAAGCGGATCACGCGAGGGCGCTGGCATTGGCGCTAGCAGTAACGGCGCGTTTCTGGCGGCCTGCCATCGGCGCTTAAAAGCGTCAGCGACCCCTGCGCCCACGGTCTCAACAGTCTGGTGCTTTTGAGGTATGACGTTGCGGTAAATATCGACCGGCACCGATCGCGACGGCAGCAGCGTGAGCGGCGGCGACAGCGCGAACGAGAACGACATCATGGCCCCGGCGGCCATCGTTACTCCGCTCAACGCCAGCAGCTGCGTTACGTGCATGAGGCGGAATCGTTTGCCTCGTTCGTGGCATCGGAATGACGCATCTGCTCGATGAGCGGCACGATGGTACCATCGCTCGGTCTCAACGCGGCTATCGGATCGGATCCCGCACGCGGCCAGCATATTCAAGAACGTCGACGTTCGTACGCGTCATCCGCGAGCTCAGCCGTCGCCTGCGCGGCGATGGCGTGCTCCGATGACAGGTGGCAAATGCGATCGGTTGCGCGTGCATCGCCCGTAAGCATGAAAGCCTGACAGCGGCATCCGCCGAAGTCTTGCCAGATGTTCGCGAGTGAATGCTCGCGCGCATTCCAGAATTCAAGATAGCGCCTAATACATGGCAAGATTCTCATTGAGATGCTGCAACAAATCTCGCCTATGGCGGCAATGACTCCGGCTTTTGGTGATGCAATAATCTAGCCAGCCAATTGGATATATTGCCGTGGTAAGCGAGTTCGTATCGAGCTCCGTGTACGGGAAGCAGAATACCCGTTCCGACGCTATTCCCTGGCTGCCGATCCCGTTCCGACGCTATTCGATCCGGACTCAGTTACTGCTTGCGCTGGTCTGTCTCTGGACGATCGGATACCTGGTCGGTGGCGCTGTCACGATCTTGCAAGCGAGGAAATCGACGCGCATCGAAGTCAGCGCCGCAATGAACCTCGCCGAGGGACTTGTTCGCGACGCAATTCCTTTTGTCGAAATGGCCGCTTCACCGCGCGAAGCCCTGATCTCGATACCGACGCAGGTCGGCGCTGTTCGACATATTCGTATTTCGTCAAAGGGCACATCTGATTTTCCTGTCGAGTCAACGCCTCAGAAAGAAAGCGCGCTTCAGCAAAAATCTATTGACGTTCGCCCATCCGCGCCCGGCTGGTTTGCTGTGTTGATCGCTCCGCCACAGGAGACCCGCACGATCCCGGTCATTTCAGACGGGCGAGAATTGGGCTCCATTGTGCTTTCCAGCGCACCCAGCGATGAAATTGCGGAAGCCTGGGAAAATGCGACACAACTCGCCAAGGCCGCGCTTGTCATTGGCATTGCCAGCATCGCGATACTGCATCTACTTTTCGGCCGCGTACTTGCTCCGCTGAAATCCCTGGCGACTGGCCTGCTCGACCTTGGGCGTAGCGACTACGAGGTTCGCTTGCCACTACCGCAGGCCCGCGAGCTGGCCCTCATTGCCGAACGCTTCAATGGGCTTGCCGCCGACCTGACATCAATGAAGGCCGAGAACAGGCGCCTGGGCCAGCGGTTGATTACAGCCCAAGATGACGAACGCCGGCAGACGGCGCTAGATCTTCACGATGAGGTCGGACCCTACTTGTTCGGGTTGAAGGCCACCACAACGTCGCTTGTCAACGGTTTGAGTGGCACGCCTCTCGAAAGTCGTGCTCGCGAGATGCTGACGATGGTCGAGAGGCTCCAGTCCATCAACCGGAATATCTTGAATCGACTGCGGCCCATGGCCCTTGGTGAGGTATCTCTCTCAGAACTGCTTTCCGCGCTTGTCGCCGAGCGGGCTGCCCTACAACCGGGCATATCTTTCCAGTTTTCTGCCGATAACCTGCTTCCAAGTTACGGTGAGTCGATTGACCTGACTCTTTACCGGTGCGTGCAAGAAAGCCTGACCAACGTGATCCGCCACGCCAACGCCCATCAATGCAGCGTCGCCGTGATGCACGGCACCGATCAAGGCCGCACCGCGGACCAGGCGGGTTCGGTGATTTTGACCATCACTGACGACGGACATGGAATTGATCCTGCCGTGTCGAGGGGGAGCGGCATTCAAGGTATGCAGGAGCGAGCGCAGGCCCTTGGAGGCAAATGCCGGCTGGAATCCGTGCCGGGTCAAGGAACGATTTTGCGCGTCGAAATTCCGATCCCCAACCTTACCGGTCAAGCCCCGCCCAGGCCGGCAACACCATGAAGCCAATTGTCCTTATTATCGATGATCACCCCGTTCTTCTGCAGGGATGCCGGCGCATCCTCGAGGACATGGGAATCGATACGATCATCACTGCAGGCGACATGGTCGACGGATATCGGCTGTTTCGTCGACATTCCCCGACCATGACGATCGCCGACCTTTCATTTGAAGGAAACAGCCTCGCCGGCCTTGCACTAATCCAGCGTATCAGGCGGCACGATTCTAAGGCACGTGTGCTCGTCTTGAGCATGCACAGTGATCTGACCATTGTTTCCCGCGCGCTGCGTGCCGGAGCGATGGCGTACGTCATCAAGGACACTTCGACCGAAGAGCTGATAAAGGCGATCGAGCGCGTTCTTGCCGGACAGGAATATCTCAGCGACGACGTCGCCCGAAAAATGGCGTTTGCAAAAGCCGGCGTCGACCGGGGCCCCTTGGCAGAACTTACTCCGCGCGAACTGCAGACACTGGGCCTTTTGGCCGAGGGAAAAGCCTACGGTTCCATCGCCGAGGACCTCAACGTCAGCTACAAGACCGTCGTCAACACGTGCTGGCAGCTTCGGCAAAAGCTCGAGGCGAAGAATCTTCCCGAACTGGTGCGAACCGCGGTCCAGCTGCTCGCTGCAAAGTAGCCGCGTCCCCGATTGCCAAAACATCCCGTATAGAATTGCAAGTCGTTCCCGAGACGCTTTCACGGAGACTTTATTAGGTTGGATTCGACGGGCCGATCATGGCGGGGTGACATGTGGCCAAGACCGTAACTGCGTTTGCGATAACCGCCGGTGCGGCACTCGTGGTGGCTGCGCTTACGCCCCGCAGCGCTTCCGCGCAGGCTCCAATACAATTGCCGCCGATCGATGTCATCGGCACTACTCCGCTGTCGACAGCCCCCGGCGCAGGTGGACCACCGGATATTACAGGCATTGACCGCGACAAGGTGCCTGCCAGCACCCAAACATTGACGCCGCAAGACTTTGATCACGCCAAATCGAATAGCGTGCCCGATAGCCTGCTTCAACGCGTGCCGAGCGTGTTCAACAATGATACTGCCGTAAACCCGTTTCAGCCGGACGTACAATTTCGCGGCTTTGTTGCCTCACCCACGGTCGGGACGCCGCAAGGCCTTGCCGTCTATCAAAACGGCGCGCGCGTCAACGAAATATTCGGTGACACCGTGAACTGGGACTTCATCCCGAGCTATGCGGTCCATCGCCTGGATGTCGTGCCGAACGATCCCGCTTACGGCCTGAACGCCTTGGGCGGCGCGATTTCCATCCAGATGAAAAATGGCTTCAACTACCAGGGCAGCGAGGCGGAGTTACGTGGCGGCTCTTTCGGTCGGCGCGCAATCACCATGCAATCAGGGCAGCAATTCGGCAACGTTGCGGCCTATGTGGCCGCTGATGCTCTCAACGATGACGGTTGGCGCGACCAGTCACAGTCAAAGTTGCGGCGTGTGTTCGCGGACATCGGCGCGCGCAATGACACATCGGAATTCCACGTCAGCTACACGGGAGCTCAAAACACCTTCGGCGCCGCCGCAGCGACACCCATCCAGCTTCTCGATCAGCGCTGGAGCGCGATTTACACAACGCCGCAGACCTACAACAATCGCTTGAACTTTGTGAACGCGGTCGGCAGCCACAACTTGAGCGACACAATGAATATCAAGGCGAACGCCTACTACCGCGGCTTCCGCCAGAAACATGTCGACGGCAATACCAGCGACGTAGAAGAATGCAGCTTCGACACGACCATCCTTTGCCTTGATGACAGCCCGCTGAATGGTGGTGGCATCCCGACTGCAATCCTCAATGGTAATTTGGCTGGCTCTGTCGATCGCACCCAGACCAAGGCTAACGCCTACGGTGCCTCGGCACAATTGACCAGCACCAGCGAAGTCTGGGGACACCAAAATCACTTCGTCGTCGGCGCGAGCATCGACCACGGCCGCGCCAATTTCCAGGCAGCGAGCGAGTTTGGCACCGTGGGGAGCGATCTCTTCGTCAGCGGCACGGGAGTTATTGTCAATCAGCCCGACGGGCTTGTTGCGCCTGTAAATCTCATCACACGCAACACCTACACCGGCCTCTACGTAACCGACACTTTTGACATCACACGCCAGCTATCATTGACCGCAGGCGGTCGGTTCAACATTGCCAACATCCAACTCGACGATCAACTTGGCACCGCGTTGAATGGCAACAACAACTTTCAGCGCTTTAATCCCATTATCGGGGCGACTTACAAGATCACGCCGCAGGTCACCACCTACGCTGGATATTCGGAATCAAACCGCGCACCGACCCCCTCGGAACTGGGCTGCGCCGATCCGGCAAGGCCCTGCCTGCTTGATAATTTCCTGGTGTCCGATCCGCCGCTCCAGCAGGTGGTCGGCAGAACGTGGGAAGCCGGCTTTCGTGGCCGTCACAGTCTGGGAGACAAACATACGCTGACCTGGAATTTTGGCGCCTATCTCACCGACACGCAAAACGACATCCTAAATGTGCCAAGCACGATTACAGGACGCGGATTTTTCCAGAACGTCGGCGGTACGCGCCGCGAAGGTCTGGAAGCAGCGATTTACTACGACGACGACAAGTGGAAGCTGTTTGCGGGCTACAGTTACATCAACGCGACGTTCCGGGATGCGATAACCCTGTCATCGCCCAACAACCCGTTTGCTGACGCTGATGGTCTTATTCACGTCCAGCCCGGCAATCACTTGCCGTCAATCCCGCAACATCGTTTCAAGGCGAGTGCGGAATACGCGCTTCTGCCCCAGTGGAAGGTCGGCGCCAATCTCATCGCGTTCAGCGGGCAGTATCTCGCCGGCGACCAGTCCAACCAAAATCCGAAGTTACCCCCTTATTGGGTGCTCAATCTGCACACGACGTACCAGATTTCGAAGAACTTCGAAGCTTTCGCGTTAATCCAAAACCTGTTCGATAATCGCTATTACACGTTCGGTACATTCTTCGACACAACCGAGGTGCCGTTCCTCAACCTGACTGATCCGCGTACGCTCAGCCCAGGTGCGCCATTCGCGGCTTACGCTGGATTGCGCGTAAGACTCTAGCCCCTGCTCGGCGCACTCGGCGTCGACGCAAGTTTTGTCTTGGATGAAAAAATTGCCGCCTGCAAAAATGGGCGGCAGATAGCAATCCTCATCGTTTGCGACACGTTTTCAACGTGTCGCTGCTCGGCGTTCCGAAAGACAACGTTAGGATGAGCGTTGGCCGATCGCCCCCTGTCGAGGAAATCGCTGGGGCCGGTATCAGAACTCGGCCGGCAAATACCCGTTGATCTCAAGGCCGATGCAGATTTCGACGAGAGTAGGGGTCGTCCAGACCATGAGACTTTCCTCCAGTTCAAACTTTCGATTGTAACGCGATCCAAAATGATAGCGCCCAATCGGCAGGGTGACAACTGTTGCCGATTGTCGCGGTTCCATCTTTTTTGGAACAGCAATGCACAAGTGCGATTCAGGCCGATGCTACCGCCCGTTGCACCTCGGCCTCAGCGCCGCCATAGACCACCGACCCGAGTATGGCGACGGCTGCGGCGGGCGCGACTGAGGAAACTTTCGTGCGCACTCCGGGCGTTATATTGATCAATGCCTCGAATTCAATGCAGTCTCTGGAAAGCCGCCGCGCGACTTCCTGCAGTAAGCCGGCACCGATGCCGGCAGCGACGATCGGCGCATTTGCTGGCAGCTGGCCTTCCGACAACACAAGCATACCGCCGTCTGTAATGGCGCGGATTTGCGCTTCAGCAAAATATTGCGCCAATGCAGTCCATGCGGAGGCATCTGCGTCGTCGACATCGCGCCCAACCATGCGCGCAAGCCGCGCCTGCGATGCAGCAACCGTCTTGGCCCGGCTATCAGCACTTTCCATCTGATCCGCCCCATCCGGGAGGCTTCCTAGAATTCGATGCACATCGGCCATGCTCGCGAAGTTTTCGTGGATCAGTCCGGTCCAGCCTCCCGCGAAAGGCACTCGGTTAGCAGTGGCCATGAGGAAGCTGCGGACTAGTCCGGTATAGACAAGCTCACCATTGGCAAGGCGCTCGGCATCCGTGTAGCCGCGCGCGGCGACGGCACCGTTTACAATCGGAACGATGTCTGTCGTGGTTGAACCCATATCCATGAATAAAGAAGAACCAATCGCTCTGCTGACAACGGACGCGCTCGCAAACCAGTTGGCGGACGCAATATCGGTGACATGCTTGGCTGCGTCCGCGGGTGCCACAAAGCCCGCGCGGCCGGCATAGATCATGACGCGGCTCTGCGCTAATTCACGCACTGCCGCCGCGGTGAGTCTCGCAACACCCTCCGCTCGCGACGAGAAGGTATCCGCCAATTCGCCCGTCATGGTGACCGCCTGGCAATCAGCTTGCCCGATCAGTGCTTTGGCCTCTGCAAAGGCATGAGCTAGACGCTCAAGTCCAAGCCTTAGCGGCGCAGCGACCTGAATCGCCGCTGTTATGCGGCCGTTTTCGACGCGCGCCGCTTTCAGGTGCGCGCCGCCGATATCCCAGCCCACTACCGCCATCGCACTCTCCTCTAAACTGAAATATTCTTTAGTGGATCAAATCCTCGCGGACCTGCATATCAGCCGATAAGATAGAAATTGGCATGGAAATTATTCCGGTCATCGACCTTAAGGGCGGAATAGTCGTTCACGCGCGCATGGGTCGGCGAGAACTCTACCGTCCAATAAAGACCCCCCTTGCCCGCACGAGCAATCCGATCGATGTCGTGGCTGGCGTTATGTCAATCTACTCATTCGCGACCGTTTATATTGCCGATCTCGACGCCATCGCAGGCAGCGGAAGCAATCACGCCACCATTGTGATACTCAAACAGGCATTTCCGCAAGTTACGTTCTGGCTCGACAACGGTGTCGCCGACATCGACCTGGCCGAAAAGTGGCTGCAGCAAGACCTTGGTTACTTGGTTCTCGGCAGTGAGACCCAACTGGACACGACTGCCGTCGATCGCTTTTCAGAAGATCCCCGCTTCGTGCTGTCGCTCGATTTTCGCGAAAGCAAGTTCCAGGGCCCCCCGACCCTATTGAGCGACGCGGACCGATGGCCGCAGCGAGTTATCGTAATGACGTTAGATCGAGTTGGCAGTCGTTCGGGACCGGACATGCACCGGCTTCGCGCCATAAAAGCGGCAGCCAAGGCACGCGCAATCTATGCTGCGGGAGGCGTACGCGATGCCCAGGATCTGCGCACTCTTGCGGCAGCGGGCATTGCTGGCGCGCTCATCGCATCGAGCTTGCACGACGGACGAATCACGACGGCAGACATTCAACAGCTGCGAAAGCCAGTCGAGAAGGGAGTTCCTTGCGGTAGCTCCCTGCTCTGATCGACTTGGCCACGCCGGTTCGTCTTCTACGCGGCGAAAGGATGTTTGACTTGGTCGCGCTTGGCGACGACCTCGGCGACCTTTGGCTCGCCAGCGACTGCGCGTGCGATGGCTTCCTTGGTGGCACGATAATTGTAGTCTTGTATTTTCTTGTCGTCCACTGCCTCCCAATGAATGAAAACGCCGACACAGATAAACAAATTGTCGGCTTCATTCTGCGGGATCACGCCTTCCGCCACGCTGTCAGCAACCGCCTTGCCAACCGCATGCTGAGCGGGCCCGAACATTTGCACCGCTTGTTTTGCGCTTTTGATCGTGACCTTGTTAAACAGCACTGTCGCAGGTTTGCACATTAGATTTGGTGCCACGAGCGCAAGCAGCGTTGTAAAGCCGTCCTTGTTGTTTGTCAGGCAATTTGCGAACGCCGTTTCTGCAGCGCTTCCGCGCGGCCCCATAATGAGATCGATATGCGCGACCTCATTGCCATCGCCGACGAGTGATTCACCAACGCATAGTCCACTAATTTTTGCCATCGCCATCTCCTCCCAAGGAAACATTACACCTTCACCGGTCGCCGTCGTGTGGCAGCCGGCCGAACGGCTATCCTTGTTGTCAGCGTCCGAAGCTCGGACCGGTTAGCCAGATAGCGGCAGAGGTTTTCCGCAAGCGAAAGTCAATCACTGTTGCCCGCCGTCGGCAAGATGCTCCGCAGTCGATGCGCGAAAAGAGTCGCCACTGTCAGGTCGGCGCTTGTCCCGGGATTGACGCTCGCCTGCTTCAGCGTGGCATCCCAGGCAAGAACGTCGGGGAGAACGTCCTCGAGCCGGTTGGCCTTTCCAGCCTGTGCAGCCAGTTTTGCAGCTTCGCGGCAAACTTGATCCGCAACCGACAAGCCACGTTTGCGGACGATATGGCTGTCTGGAAATGCTGAAAGAAAGCCGAGATAAGCAGTCAGTGTCGCCAGACGTCGATCAGAAGAGGCTGCAAGCGAGGCTTCGAATACCGGCTCGCCGAGGTCAAAAACGTCGGCAAAGTCGGTCACATATTGCCGAGCGATGCGATCGCGATCCGCTGCCTCGGCCATGGCCTCACGCAAGGTCACCGTCGCAGGCTCAAACACATCGTGAAGTTCGGCGCGTCCCAGCCCTGCCGGCGAGGCCAGCACGATGGCACGGAACGTCAGGTCCGCATCCTCCCGATCAAGTCTTTGTAGAATCGTGGAAAGCGACGACTGCAGGTCATACGGCAACGCCTCCGCTGCCGCCGCAAGCGGACCGCAAAGTAGGATAATACCGAGATTGGTATTGCTTTTGACAACTGCGAAGCTTGCTTCGACGGCCGCGAGAATTCGCGCCCCGATCCTTTGTCCCCTAGCTGTAAGGGGCCGCGTCGCAGCCGCCGCACTGCGCTCGAAATCCATTACCATCATCCGGTGGCCATCGGCAAAGACATGAACGTTGCCTGGTTTTGGTGCGTCTAGCTCGTCCCGACATGCCTCTTCAAACGCGCGCGCGATCGGATTCGCCCATTCACGCGCTGGCGCTAACTCAGGCATTGCCCTGGGCCCGCAATGCAAGCCCGGAGATCAGGTCGCTCGCGAGCACCTCGGCGATATCGACGGGTGTGGTTCGCTGCAAACCCGACCACGCCGGCATGCTATTTACTTCAAGGATTGTCGGCCGTTCGTCGCGATCGTAGACAATGTCGACCCCGGCAAAATTGGCTCCGACTGCGGCGGCCGCAGCAATAGCAAGGTCTCGCATAACGCCGTCTGCAACTGCAGCGACTGGCTTGCCGCCTCGCTTTACGTTGGTCACCCAATGCGCGGAATGGCGCATCATAGCCGCGACGACTCGCCCTTGTGAGACAAGCACACGAAAATCATGATAACCGTCCCGTTCGACCCCGACATATCGCTGTAGATAGTAGACCCCGGAAACTTCGGCAGGCGGCGGAAGTTCCTGTGCGCTGTAGATTAGTCTCAAGCCACGTCCCTGTGAGCCGAACAAGGGCTTGAGGACGAGTGGGCCGGTTTGCTGCCGTACGATTTCGACTGCCGCCTCAAGTGATTCAGCAGCCCACGTCGCTGGAGTCGGCAGACCCGCGCGTGCAAGCAAGAAGCTCGTCATTGATTTGTCGACGCAACGCTCAATGGCCCGCGCGCTGTTCCATACCGGGATGCCAATTTCCTGCAGCGCATGCAGGATACCCAGACGCAGGGTCACCGCCTCAAAGCTTCCACCCACCAAGTCGCGCACAAGTACGGCATCGGGCAAACCCGTGTCTAAACCAGCGAGGATCAGACCCCCCCGACTCGTAGTGTCGAAACGGCTGGCCGACAGCATCAGCGGGCGGGCGCGCGCACCCAGCGCGGCGAATGCTTTGCAGAGTGCGCGCATGTGCCAGTCGTTTGAGTCGGTAACGAGAGCGACGGTCGGACCGGAGGGGGACGCACGCGTCGCAAGCAACTCAGGCGAACGAGGCATCGAGAAGGTTCAGGTTGAGATGGCCGGCATGGAAGCTCTCGCCGGTTTCGAGCGCCGTAACCGTCACCTGGCCCGGACTAAACAACATTGGATCGATCGCGTAGAAATCGCCTTTGAAACGCGTGAAGATTTCCGCGAAGGGCTGGCCATAGTCGCGCGAACCCGCGCTCGGTAATTGCTCGGCGAGCGCGCGAGCATCGGCGGCCGAGCCGACTACCATCAGGTGAACGCGCCCCGCATAGATAATGGCGTCGTTCGTCCGCCCCATCGCAACAACCATGTCAGGATGCGGCGGCGCGAGGGGCGCAGCCGCCATGCATTCGACGATCCTATCGAGCGGGAACTTCAACTCGTACGCTTTGTGAAGAGCGACTTCGAGCACGCGCGCTACGATCTGGGTGGCACCAGCAAGACTCTGCGTCGGCGCATAGATGATGGTCAAGCTCTCAGGCGGAACGCCGCAGGCCTCCAGCACCTTGTCAACGATTTGAGACGGCGGTGGACGCGCGCTTTCCAATACCAAGACGGCTTCTTTCGCCGCGTCCCGATACTCGAGCATTTCGAACAGTGGCTCCACTCGGGCAAGCGCCCTGGCAGGTCCAGAACCAAGAGCAAAGAACGCGTCGGAGCCTTTTCCGTGAGTGAGCCGCCAACCGGCATATTGCCCGGCCAGACAGGCGATCACCGGATTGCTCGAATGGACCAGGAGTGTCCAAGGCCATCGCGGTGTCATCGCGCTCGAGGTGAGTTGCACCTTCCCCAACCCGCCCATGCAGATCTCGGCAATCGCTAAGCCAGCTGCGATGCTGCCCTGGATGCGGCTACCGGCGTCGACTAAGGTCTCGCCACGTTCGCCTTGTGCGACCGCAATCTTGAGCTCGCCTCTGGCGGCCACGAGCGTTTTGGTCAACACGGCCGCACGGGCGTTCAAGCTGACAGCGGGCGCCTCGTTCATGACAGGCCTTTGGCAAAAAGCCTGCGCACCATCGCACTACGTTTCTCAACGAGTTGTTTCGCTTCGAGCGTCGTCGCCCCCCGCGCGAACACTGAACACAGCGGTTGCTCGGCCTCGATTCGACCGCCGGGGACGGGCCGATCGGCGGTCCATTCGGGCCAATCGAAGGCGGGCGCCGCCAAGATGTCCTTTCGCGCATAAACTATGGCGCCAGCCATTGCAGTTCGATAGGTCGGTGCTGACGAAGGCAATGTGCCGCGGCAGGCGTCGAGATGAAGAGCGAACAGCGACGTACCTTCCGGCTCGAACAGGTCAAAAGTCGCGCCGGGCCGAGGATTGACCTCAAGCAGCTGAAAAGCATCTCCATCGAGGACAAAATCTGCACTGTTCAGACCAACGAGCGGCATGATCGAATTGAGCCGCCTGAGCGCCGCGATCATGGCCTCCTTCACACGCTCAGCAATCGGCGCGGGCCGAACAGCTCCGCCATAGCGGAAGGGATGCCGCGGTGTCGGCGTCGTCCATTGCGCGCTGAACCCGAGTACTAATATGTTGCTGCCATCGCCAAGCAGCAGTGCGGAAACCGGCTCGCCATTGACGCGGCGTTGATAATAGATGTCCTTGTTGTGCTTTTTTCCCTTGTCAGCGGACCTAATGTGCCAACCTCCCGCGCCGCCGATACGCTTCGCCAGCCAGCCCTCCTCATCATCCAGCGAAGGCACCAGCGATGTCTCTGGGTGCGGAATGTTGGCTTCGCGACACCTTGCTGCAAACCCAATTGGGTCCTTGGCGCGCGTGATGGTTTCCGGGCTGTTGCCAAGAAGCGGCCATCGTTGACTGATCGTTGTCAGCAGGTCGGCACGGTCCTCGAAACCGCTGCCGCAGACAACGCCGACGCAATTACGGCTGTCGGCCAAAGTTTGCAAAGCGGTGATCAATCTATCGCCATTTATCGGGCGCGCGAAGCTGACGCGGATGTGAGCGGCAGCAGCGGCGATCGTATCCTGATCGCCGAAACCGTCGGCAACCAGCGGCACGTACCCGCCCCGCCGCGCCGACGCGGCAAGCGCTCGGCCCGAGGGAGCCGCTATCAGAACGAGACCTTTATCCATTGAGTTCACGCGCAAGCGTGAACGCGTCGCGGAAATCCAAACTCACGGGCTTTGTCGCTTCGATCATCTTCTTGAACAAGCCAAACTCGGTCTTGTACTTGATGTTACCGATCGCGAGCGGACCCACTCCCAGCGTGCCATGCGAATTAACTTCTGTCCCACTCGCCATCATATCGAGACCTTCAATGCCGGGAGGTGGAACCGCGTTCACGTCGGCGGCGATAAGGAGTTCTTTCGCCGCTTCGAGTTGCGCGCGCGACAGGATTTGTACGCCAGCGCGGCCGGCGCACAAGGCGATCTCGCTCACCGACAGGATCCCGCTTTTCTTGTTCTCGTCGCTGCCATCAGCGGCGCGAACCTCGACGTCGAAGCGTGCTTTGATCTCTGCGGCTCCGTCGCTCACCCGCTTGATGCCGTCATAGCCGACAAGCGTGACATCAGCACCTTGCAGAGCCGCGATGACGGCGGCGGAAAATCCGACGACGCCGGTTGCGCCGAACACTGCGACGCGGACACCTTTGAGTTGCCTGCCTTTCTTTTCACGTAGCAACTTCTCAACACAGGCGACCATTGCGGCCGCCGTAGTAAATGAACCTGCCGGATCGGCAAAGAATGAAATACCGAATGGCGGCACGAGCGCCTTCTTGGCGGTCTCGAGCATGTCCAATGCCATTATCGCTTGCCTGCCCCCAAAGAAGACGCCGGTCTTGACTGCTATTTTTGGAGGGCGAGAGAAAATTGCGTCCTGTACGAGACTGGTCACTTCCGCCAGCGTGACGTTGGTGTAGGGAATGGCAGCGTCAAAGCCGGCATCAAGAGCCATGTTCAGGTCGAAGGGGCTCATATGCCCGAGCGGGGTCAGCATATGCAGGATATGCTTTTCAGCCACATCCGCCTCCTGGCCAGATCATAGATCAGGCATCGCCGCAACCATGGCAACGTCTATATCTGCGCCGCGATTGAGCCCCTTGCAAGCGATGATGTCCAGGGTTGCGCAGCGCGGGTGGTTGCGCGCGAAGGCGACCAAACGTTTCGCTTCATAAAGCGAGCGCACAAATGCAAATCCAGTCGGGCCCCACGAACTTTGACCAATGCCGAGCGCTCCTTGGCTTTCAAGAAGTTCGAGCGCCGCGGCGACATCGGGGCTGGCAAATGCATGGCCCCCCTGCAGCGGGGCAAAATAGGCGCCCAGAATTGTCTGCATCTGCTTGATTGCCGCGGCAAAAGAAACGAGATCCGCTTCCGCAAGCGCCGGTAGCGCCTGCATTAACACAAGGTGGCAGATGTGCGCAGCGTCCGTGGCAGCAAATGCTGGCAAACGAGCAAACGTTGCGCTCTCCTCTTCTCCGTGCACGCCAATGCGTTTGCGGTCGAGAACAAGCAGGATACGCCATTCGTCCGGGAAAGGTATTCTACTAACGATTGGCGCCACGCGGGTTCTATCTCCACATCCGCCGTCAACGACTACACCGCCTAAATCGAATAGACCGATACCCACGCCTGAACGACGGCCGCGCCCAAGGCGAAATGCATCGCCACGGATGTCGAGTGGCATGTTGTGTAGCGTGCGGAGACCGGCAGCAAGCGCAAGCGCGAGCTGTGTGCCGGAGCCAAGTCCGGCGTGACCCGGAATAGCTTCTGCAATTTGCACGTGATGAACATCCTCTAGCGAGAGCAGGACTTGCAGACGCTCGAGATAACGGCGCGCGCGTTCGCTGTCTGGTCCGCTCACCCGCGGCACCGCGGCTCTAGAAATGACAACGCGCGTTCGCAGGTCGCTGATCGCGAGACCCAAGCTGCCGAAACTCCGTCCAAGCTCGCCGTTCAGATCAAGGAATCCCAGATGCAGCCTGGCCGAAGCGGTAACTGTCACGCTGTTCGGCCCTCTACTCAAGCGTTTGCTCCCGGACAGGGTTTTTCATCTATGCAAACCGGACTAGACTGCGACAGTTGGACCCGCTTGGCAATCCGAACAGATCGGATTGATCGCCCACGAGAAAGGCTTCTCATCATGATGGCAGAAGCAATCAAGGAACGCACATACAGCGAAGACGAGATCAAGGCGCGACTCGCCCGCGACTTGCCGCATTGGTGGTTAGAAGGCGGCTGGATTCGCCGCAAGTTCCGCACCAATAGCTGGAAAGGCACATTGATGGTTATCAACGCAGTCGGCCACTTGGCTGAAGCAGCGTGGCACCACCCCGACATCACCGCTTCCTACGCGTGGGTCGAGGTTCGCCTGCAGAACCACGCGGCCAAAGGGGTTACCGACAAGGATTTTGAATTGGCCAAGAAGATCGAAGAGGTGGTTCAGTGGCAGCCCGCCAAAGAAGGAGGCTCGCTGGAGGGCACGCCGCAACAGGATGCACGCTTCGCCTATATCAAATACGACAAGTAAGGTTGGACGTAACAATAGATTGACGACGACTGAACACGCCGCACGACAGGAAACGGCATGGCTGAAGCTTGGATTCGCGGCAAGTCAGCCGCGCTCGGTGCCGCGATCGCGGAAGCTGCAAGCCTCTTGTCGGCTAGCCGCTTGCCCGTGATTGCCGGCCTCGGCACCGATGTTGCCGGGGCTCGCGCCGCAATCAAACTAGCGCAAAGCGTGGGCGGTGTAGTCGATCATATGCATTCCGAGGTCCTGCTGCGCGACCTCGATGTCATGCGCGAAGCGGGAATGATGGTGACCACGCCGAACGAAGCCCGCGTGCGCGCGGACTTTCTTCTGCTGGTCGGTCCCGGATTGATCGAAGCTTGGCCCGCTTTACCCGAAAGGCTATTTGCCAATCGCCGTATTGTCTGGCTTTGCCCGGATGCTGGAGCTAGGCCCGAAAACACGCCTAAAAATATGGTCGTCGTCGGCGACGATCCCTTTGAATTGCCAGTCATCCTTGCCGCCCTGCGCGCGCGTTGCGCCGGAAGACCGGTGGCGCATCCACCGCTTGCCTTGGCGACAATCGATTCGCTCATGGCGGAACTGAAAAAAGTTCACTTCGGAGTTGCAATATGGTCGGCAACTCAGCACGACAGTCTCACCATCGAGATGTTATGCGGTCTGGTGGACGATCTTAACAACGGGACGCGCTTTTCCGGTCTGCCTTTGGCAGCCGCCGACAATGTCGCCGCAGTGCAACAGGTGGCCGGTTGGATGACCGGCTTTCCTTTACGCACAGGATTTGGCCGCGGGTTCCCTGAACACGACTCCTGGCGCTTCGACGCATCGCGTCTCATCGATAGCGGCGAAGCTGATTGCGCACTATGGATTTCCGCTTATGGCGCACGGTCGCCGACTTGGAAGCGCTATCTACCGCTTGTCGCGCTCACCGCCAGACCCGACTCGCTAGGGGCCGATGTCACTATCGCTGTCGGCCGACCAGGCATCGACCACGATGCCGTCGAGCATCTCGCGATAACCGAAACGCTTTCAGCGGTGAGCGCCAGCAAACCAAGTACTGCAATGTCAGTGGCAAGCGTTATCGGCAGGATCAGGGCAGCGCTGCCAGCGGCACGGCCATGCTGACCCGTCTTGCCGGCGGACGCGTGATCGATCCGCAGAACGGGCGTGATGCCGTCGGGGATGTCTTCATCCGCGACGGACGCATTGTCGATGCGCCGCCCGGCGGTACCGCGGACGAGACATATAACGTTTCAGACAAGATCGTCATGGCCGGCGCTATCGACGTGCATTCCCACATCGCGGGCAACACCGAGACGATGGGCCGCTTGTTGTTGCCTGAGCAGCGCTACTCTTCGGATCTCGTTCATCCCGGTCACTTCCCGCAACCGCGGGGGACGTGGAATACCTTCGAGACCGGCCGAATCTACGCAACGATGGGTTTTACGACAGTCGTTGAGCCCGCAGTGCTGCCGCATCACGCCATGCAGGCGCATCTTGAATTGGCTGACATTCCAATCATCGACAAAGCAACGCTGACGGTGCTCGGAAATGACGATTTTCTGCTCAGCCTCCTGCATCGCCGCGAGGGCCCTGACGCAATGCGCGACTATGTGGCATGGACACTCGCCGCATCTCGTGGACTTGGCATCAAGGTGATCAACGCAGGAGGCGTCGCCGCCTTCAAGGATAATTTGCGCGCATTCTCGCTTGACGATGAAGTGCCCGATTACGGCGTATCCTCACGCACCATTATGAAAGCGCTTCAACGGGCCGTGCACGAGCTGAAACTGCCCCATCGGCTGCACGTCCATTGCAATAATCTCGGCATAGCTGGCAGTGTCGAGACCGCGCTGGCAACAATCGCCGCTGCGGAAGGCCTTCCGCTGCATCTCGCGCATCTGCAATTTTATGGCTATGGCAAGGAAGGCCCCCGCGGCTTCTCCTCCGGCGGTGCGCGTCTCGCAGAGGCGATAAATGCGGCCCGGTCCGTGACCGTCGACGTCGGTCAGGTCATGTTCGGACAGACCGTCACGATTTCATGTGATGTCCTGCGACAGTTTAACGCCCGCAACGGGGCGCGTCCGAAGAAATGGATGATTTGCGACGGGGATTCCAACGGCGGCGGCGTCGTACCCTACAACTATCGTCGAACCGATTTTTTCAACGCAGTGCAGTGGGCGGTGGGCCTCGAACTGTTCCTGTTAACGAAAGATCCCTGGCGCGTATTCTTTACCACCGACCATCCCAACGGCGCACCATTCACTGCCTATCCCGATATTCTGGCCCTGCTGATGGATCGCGACTTGCGGGCGGAATGGATATCGCGCCTGCCAAAAGAGGCGATGGCGGTGACTACACTGGCGTCTATTGCCCGCGAATACACCCTCACCGAAGTTGCGATCATGACGCGCGCCGCACCGGCCAAACTTCTCGGCCTCAAAGACCGCGGCCATCTTGGTCCTGGTGCGCTCGCCGATGTTGCTGTCTACGAGACCGACACCGACAAAGCCAAGATGTTCCGCGAGGCCGCACTCGTGTTCAAGAACGGGGAGCTTATCGTGCGTGATGGCGCGCTGCTTGACTGTCCCTACGGTCGCACCCTCAGCGTGCACACTGAACGCGAGCGCGCGATCGAGCGGCGCATGCGCGGCTACTATGAGGAACGCTACGGACTTTCACCCGACTTTATGACAGTGGCTGACGCAGCAATTGGTCGCCCGGAGTCTTTCGAAACCATTCCATGTCTCAATTGACCGTGAACGGCATCCGCGTGGATGACACTTTCGCCGAAGCCTTCGAGATGCGGGCAACGGCCCTAACAATCACCGCACACAATGCGGCTTGGGCACGCCAGGCAGCCGCAACCATGACAGGGTTCGCAACTTCGGTGATTGGTTGCGGTTGCGAGGCCGGCATCGATCGTGTCCTCAATCCTGACGAAACGCCCGATGGCAGACCGGGCGTGCGGGTACTTCTTTTTGCCGTCTCCACCAACGAGTTGCAAAAACAAGTGCAGGCCCGCGTAGGCCAATGCGTGCTGACAAGTTCGGGATCGGCCTGTTACGCGGGGCTGGAAGCGGAAGAAAGATTAAAGCTTGGCAACGCGGTGCGCTTTTTCGGCGACGGTTGGCAAATCTCCAAGCGCTTTGGCGACAAGCGCTACTGGCGCATACCGGTGATGGATGGTGAATTCATTTGTGACGCGACCACCGGTCTCAGCAGAACAGCCGTCGGTGGCGGCAATATTATCGTCATGGGCGCGACCAATGAGACGACACTCGCTGCAACCGAACTCGCAGTCGAGGCCATCGCGGCAGTGCCAAATGTGATCATGCCATTTCCGGGCGGCATCGCGCGTTCCGGCTCTAAGGTCGGCTCGAAATACAAAGGAGTGCCCGCTTCAACCAATGACGCCTATTGCCCGACCTTGCGAGGAGCGAGCAACAGTGCGCTCGACCCAGACATCACATCGGTTCTGGAGATCGTTATCGACGGCCTCACCTCTGATTCCGTTGCCGCCGCCATGCGGGCCGGCGTGCGCGCCATTTTGGCACTGGGCCCGGAACGGGGTGCTTTACGCATTGGTGCAGGAAACTATGGAGGCAAGTTGGGCTCACATCATTACCATCTCAAGGATTTGTTGCCGTGAGTCCGCTCGTATTCACGTTGCGGGACGCACCCCTACAGCGACTCGATCTGGCGCCCCTAGCGCCGGATCGTTTGGTTGGTCTGAGCGAAAGCAAGATAGCTACCATCCAACTACAGACGACGCGCGAACGTGTGCTTGCTGGGGATGTATTCAAGATCCGTACGGGCGAAGCTACGCAAATCCGCTTCGAGGGCGGCAGCGAGCGCTTCGACCGCATTGGTGCTGGTATGAGCCAGGGCGAAGTCATTGTTGACGGCGCCGTCGGTATCCAGGCCGGCCGCTTAATGCAGGGCGGCAGACTTGCCATCGCCGGAAATGCCGGACCCTGGGCAGCGTCCGGCATGACCGGCGGCATCCTCGCGATCTCTGGCCATGCCGGCGATCGGCTCGGCGGTCCTCTCGCCGGCGAGACCGTCGGCATGCGCGGCGGCGTGGTCATCGTTCGCGGTAACGCCGGGGCACGCGCCGGCGACAGGATGCGACGCGGGGTGATCATCGTTGAAGGCAAGGCTGACAGCTACGTGGGCAGCCGCATGATCGCGGGTACAATTATCGTGGGCGGGCGTGCCGGCCGACTACCCGGTTATCTTATGAACCGTGGCACCATCGTCACTATAAATGGGAGCGATGGCTTGTCTCCAACGTTCGCCGACTCAGGCGTGCACGAGTTACTCGCCACTGCCCTGATGGCTCGCTACGTCGAGACTTACAGCCGCGAAGTTGCTGCGACGCTGCGGCGGCCCTGGCGGCGATTGCTCGGCGACATGGCAGTCATTGGTAAAGGGGAGATTTTCTATCCATCCGTTGCGAACTAAGCTCGTCAGACTCAGTTAATTACCGTAGGATAGGCTGTTCGTGCGGAGATATGCGCCGTGGGCTTGCTCGAACTGGTGATCACCGTGTGTGCCATCGCAGATCCGACGCTTTGCGAAGATCAGCGACTTCAGTACGTGTCAGGTGCGTCACTGCGACAGTGCGCCATGGGCGCGGCGCCTTACATCGCACAATGGATCGGCGAACGTCCGAAATGGATGGCGGTGCGCTGGCACTGCGAATACTTGGGCCAGAAAAAGATCTGATGCTGGTGCTTGATACTCGATGATGCTGCCCGACGCGCGCGCCAAGCGCGACGCTTTTCTTGCTTCAATCGGCTCTAGTTCGCTCATCATGGGCATCCTCAACGTAACGCCCGACTCGTTCTTCGACGGTGGACAATTCCTTGCCGTAGGAGACGCCATTGACCATGTCCGGTGTATGATCGCCGACGGTTGCGATATCATCGACATTGGCGCCGAGTCGACTCGGCCAGGCGCTAAACCGATCGATGAGGCAGAGGAGATAGCCCGGCTCGACCAAGTCCTCGCGGTGGTGACCACGTTCGACGTCCCGATGTCGATCGACACGACTAAGGCGGCGGTGGCGGCACGCGCGCTGTCGCACGGAGTCATTCTTGTCAATGACGTCTGGGGCCTGCAGAAAGATCCGCGCATGGCGGATGTCGTGGCAGAAGCCGAAGCCGCGGTCGCGATCATGCACAATCGCGCCGAAAAAGATGAGAATCTCGATATTATTGGTGATGTTCGCTCTTTCTTCGAGCGCTCACTTGCAATTGCAACACATGCTGGAATTCCCAAGCACCGTATTATCCTCGATGTCGGCATAGGGTTCGCCAAGACCAGTCGCCAAAACCGCGAAGTCATCCGCCGTCTAGGCGAACTCAAGGACTATGGACTGCCCCTTATGGTCGGCGCGTCGCGAAAAAGATTTCTCGGCTCGCTGACCGGCGACGGGATCGAGGGAACGCTATTCGGGACACTTGCGGCGAGCCTTGCGGCGGTCGCCGCTGGCGCCGCGATCGTGCGCGTGCACGACGTTGCAGAGCACGCTGCAGCATTGCGCGTCTTTCAGGCTATCCGCGATAAATGAAGATTTACTCGGAAGGAGCTATCACTTGCCGCATTCGGTGAGCTGTTTCTCCTCGATGGTGAAAACAGCGCCCTCCTTTACATCGATATTGCGCACAATGCATACGCGGCCGATCTTGTCGGCAATCTTTACGTCATAGCGCCCCGGTTTTACGTCGGTGATTCGCAGGCGTTCGTCGTGATCGACAGTCCCGTCACGATCGTTCTTGCACTGATTGATTCCCCATTGGTCCATGCCCGCAGGCGAAATCTGAAGCGCAGTAATCGTGTAAACAGTCAAATTCCAGAAGCGAATGGGCTTGTCTTGGGCGTGCGCTCCGGAATTCATAAGCGCGAGCGCGATACCCACGATCGTCAGTCTGCACATGTCGTTCCTCCCAGCGGGCTCCGGGCATGGAGGCGGCTGTCTATTGTTTCAAGAGGCGGTCGCGATTCACAGCCCGGTCGAAGTTGCGGGCATCTTCAAGACCGATA
>DASXST010000165.1:0-5168 GCA_036505835.1 Pseudolabrys sp.
CCGTGGCGGTCGCGGTGACCCAGGGCTTCGCAAAGCTCTTTGATGTAGCGTTCGAATTCACTCAGCTTGGGCATGGAAATTCACCTCCTGCGCGAGTTTCCATGCATAATACCATGAATTTATTGACACAGTAGTACTAGCCTAGGCTAGCCTAGGGTTCGCCGCGCAACGGGCCAAAGGCCGGCGGCGGGCGGCGGTGTTTGGTTGCGGCTTCGTAGGCTGACGCCGCTTTCAAAATTGTCCCTTCCTCTCCCGGCCCGGCCCAGAACGACAGGCTGATCGGCAAGCCCGGCGCATCGAGCATGGTCTTTTCCGTGCCGGAAACACTCCGATAATTTTTGGTGTCGGGGCTGAGCGCGAACTTCGGCTCGTAAACCACTTGATTGAAGCCGGCCGGCACGACGACCTCGGGAATCCCGGCGTCGGCGGTGAACGCAAAGCGATTACTCGGGCGGCTGTTGATTTCCGGCTCCACCGGGCCGCCGATCTTGGGGATGGGAACCGTGTTCAGCGGGTTAACCAGGACATCGAGATTATTTTCCCGCATCACTTTGAGAATGACCCGCTGCATGACTTCGCGCATCTTGATGCGCTCGGTGAGTCCGTCGGAGCGAATGTCGTTGAGATTCTGCCAATTGATAAAGGCTGCCAGCTTGTCACCGGAATAGTAGCTCGCGTTGGCGTTGAGCGAAGGCCAGTCTTTGACCTTGGCGTCGTTACGGCGCAGCAAGTATTGGCTCAAGTGAAAGCGAAAGCTCGAAGTGCGCGGGAAAAGCGTGATGCGGCGCAGATTCAGATTGGGCGGGAAAGGCTCCAATCCTTCGGCGGTGCGCGCCATGTATTCGGCCGGAGAAAGCGTGCCGCCGCCCGGCGTTTTGCCGACGCTCACGTTGATCCTGCTCGCGAACACGGGAAATTCCGCTTCGCCGGCGCTGTTGGTCTTGAAGAGATATTCGGGCATGTGGAACGGCAAGATTTCCGCGAGCGCTTCCTGAAAGCTCGGTTTCAGATTCGGGATCGTCGGATCGTCGGGGTAAAGGGGATCGACAGATTCGAACAATTGCGCGCCCAGCTTGTCGCGCAGGATGGTCTTGATCTCCCTGTCGATCTGATCGCTGATCGCCGCGTCGTTGGGCGTGTGTTTGACCATGAACTCGCGCACGATGCCGATGCGCATGCCGGCGAGGCTCTTCTGTCCGGCAAAACTGGCGTAGGGCTTTTGCGGGATCAACGCCTTGGGCAGCGCGGTATAGATATCGCGCGGGTCGTAGTAGCCGCGCTTGGGATCCTTCAAGGCATCGAGCACGATGGCGGTGTCTTTGACCGTGCGGCAGTGAATGCCGGCACGATCGATAAACGGATCGGCGCCAATGCCGCCGCCGAAGGACATGATCGCCTTGCCGGCATTCAGATTGGCGATGCCGTTGTAGGCCGCCGGAACGCGGCATGATCCGCCGGTCTCTTCGCAAATCGAACAGACAACCAGATTGGCGGAGACCGACACGCCCGAACCGGAGCTCGATGCCGCTTGCGCCGGCGCGCGCTCGGTGTCGTAGGGGTTGCACGGATTGCCGGCCCAGGTGCTGCGCGAGTTGCCGGCGCCGACGACGACGGCTTCAGCCTTGGCGCTGCCGCCGGGATCGCCGCTGGCGCCGTTGTATTCGCTCAAGTTCGCCTTGCCGAGAATGATCGCGCCCTTGGCGCGCAGCTGCGCCACGATGGTGGAATCCGCCGGCGCAGCGTCCAACGCATACGTCACGTCCGCGCCGCCCGTGGAGCGCATATCTTTGGTATCGAAAATGTCCTTGATCGAAAACGCCGTGCAGTAAAGCGGCATGGCGGACAGATTCGGATTGGCGCCGAACTGGCGGTCGAGCTCTCGCGCTCGCTCCAAGCCGTCGGGCTGGGCGCGAAATGCTTCGCAGGCCGGGCTGCAGCCGCCCGGCAGCGGCCCCTTCGACGGATGAAGATCGCAGGTCGCTTTGCAAGTGGCGGAGCGCTCGCCGCGGATGTTGACGGTGCTGAGCGAGCGGAGCTGTCCGGCGTTTTTCACCCCGCGAATGTAGCCGTAGGTCTGCTGTTTTGCCGGATCGGAAACCGTCGCTTGCATGACGCCGGGCTGCAGCGGCGTGCCGGTGTATTTGGCGATGTCGGGGAAAAAGTTTTTCGCATCGCTGGCGTCGTTAGGGTTCACCGGCGCCACGCACATGCCGTCGTAGGCACGGATGCGGTTGATGTAAGCTTGCACCAGCTGCTCGCAGGTAATCTGCCGCGACTTGATCGCCCGGTGGATATCTTCGATGCGCGCTTCTTCGAGGCGAAATTTCCATGGCGCAGATGCTTTGCCGGCCGGCGCAGGCTTGGCGCTTTGCGCGTAGGCCGATGGTGGGGCAAAGCTAAACAGGGCGTGCGCCCCGAGCCATAGCGCCAAACCGAGCGATAGGAATCGGGCGACTAGAATTGCGTATCTTGCCATATCTGCCTCCGATAACGTCAAGGCGTTTCTTTATCATGTTTTTTCGCGGGCGGGGGGAGATTTCTTGGTTTGAAACTGCATCGCTGAGACGCAGCGGACGCCAGCTAAGTTTGCTAGTGCCCTGGAATTGAAGTTCGTTAAATAATTTATCTTTTTACCGTCATGACCGCGAAGGCGAGCATCCAGAGATCTTTGAAATGCCTGGATTCCGGCTCGCGCTAGCTTCAGCCGGAGGCTGATCCGCCTCTGGCGGAATCGCGGCCAGCTTGAACGGAATGACGTTCGAATTATGTTGTGCATCCAACACTGGCGGACTTTCATGTTTTCGGAATTCCGAAAACGTGGAAACGAACAGCCGCTATCTGTCGCTCGCGGCGACCAAGGAGGCGGCCTTTACAAAGCCCGATAGCGGGCGAGAACGGTAACGATGCCACGGGTAGCGATCGCGATGACGGATTCGAATTGGCGCGTTCTATCTCCGGCGATAAATTCGCTTGACGAAGGCCGAGTCTCGGCAATATGTTCGAACAGCGGCAGAGAAAAAAGTTACGCGACTGTCGCCGAAGCCTGAGCGCGCCAACCGGCGATGGGACGTGGCGAGATAAAACCCGCCAAAGGATAGGAGTAAACCATGACAAACTACAAAATCATCGACGCCGACGGGCATGTGCGCGAGTCGATTGCTGGGCTTCGCGAATTCATCGAGCCGCGCTGGCAACGGAGAAATTTATTCCCCAACGACGCCTGGGACCGCGATCTGCGCGGGAAGCTCGGCGCCAAACCGGAAGGACCCGAGGATCAAATCGCGGCGATGGACCAGGACGGCATCGACGTCATGGTGCTCTATCCGACCGCCGGCCTGCATGTCAGCAGCTTGCACGAGCGCGACTTCGCCACTGCCGTGACGAGAGCCTACAATGACTGGCTGTATCATTTCTGCAAAACCAACCCTGCGCGCCTGAAATTCGTCGCCTTGCTGGCGCCGCAAGATCCGCAGGCGGCGGCCGAGGAACTCGCGCGCGCGGTCAGCGAGCGCGGCGCAGTGGCGGGCGTGCTGCCGACCTATGTCCCGCAGATGCCAGACTTCGGCGATACTCTTTACGATCCGATCTACGCCGCCGCCGAACGCCTAGGCGTGGGGCTCGGTTTTCACACCGGCACTTCCGCTGACTCGCTCGGTGGCCAACGCTTTCGCAAGTTTCTTTCGGCGCACACCATCGACCATCCGGCGGAGCAGATGATGGCGATGATCGCCACGATCATCGGCGGCGTGTTCGAGCGTTTCCCCAAATTGAACATCGCCTATCTCGAATCCGGCATCGGTTGGGTACCCTATATGATGGACCGCCTCGATGAGGAAGTGGAAAAGCGCGGCGCCGATGAAGCACCCTATCTAACGATGCTGCCGAGCGAATACGTCAAGAGCGGGCGGATCTACTTCGGCATCGAGTGCGGTGAAAAGACCGTTCCCGACGCCGTTCGTTGGGGCCTCGACCACACGGTGCTTTATTCTTCCGACTACCCGCACTGGGACGGCGATTGGCCGCACACGATCAAAGTCGTGCGCGAGCGCAAAGATCTGTCGGACGACACCAAACGAAAAATGCTGCACGACAACGTGGCGCGGTTCTACAAACTGTCGGACGCGGCTTGATTCAAGTTCAAAGGGTGGCTCGGCATAAAAAATAAAAGATCACGCCAGCGATTAGACTTCACGCTTTGCACAAACGGGTGTTGCGCAAATTATTCTGGATGGTTCCTCAGCCATTCGATGTACTCTTCTACACCCCGCTTGATGTCGTACTGTGGCCGGTAGCCTACTTCGTTCTTGATCCGGGTGATATCCATGTAAGCGTTCGGTCGGTATCGCGGGTTACGCCCGGGCTGCAAACTTAGCTGCGCATCGGGAACCGCCGCTTTCGCTGCGTCGACAAACTCACAGTACGTCGTCGGCGACTCGCCGCCGATGTTGTAGATTCGGTGAGACAATTTTTCGGCCATCTGGAGGAGCTGGATAGCCGTGGCGCAGTCCTTGACATAAAAAGCGCCGGTATCGTCCTCTTCATACGGCGCTCCGCGTCGCACGCCGGTAAAATCAGTAGGCACCCCTTTCGCCGCCGCATGACAGATCCGACTCGTAGGGGCAGCCAGGCTGTGGTAAAGCGGCCCGAACGGGCTTCCGATGCGCAACGCCACCACCTCGACATTCGTCCGGGAGGCGTAGTGCAACCCGAGGATCTCCAGCGCTTTCTTGAAGGTCTCGGTGGGATTACCGGAGTGTACGGGCAAGAGCGCTTCTTCATGGAAAGGACCCTCGGGGAGGCTGGCATAGACAGCCACCGAGCTGGCCAAGCTTACGCGCCTGACATCGGATAGCCTGGCAGCCTCGAGGATATTCAAAAATCCCATCACGTTGACTCGGTAATCCTCCGCCGCGGCTAAAGCTCCCAGGCCGGGCACAGCGAGATGGACGATGCCGGTGACCTTGTGCCTTCGCACCACATCGATCACGTCGTGGCCGGCTGTGACATCCAGCGTCTCGATAAATGCTCGTTTGCCGATCTCGCTTTTGATGAAATCAGGCTCCCGCCGCATCCGATACTGCGTGAGCACGACCTGCTCGCCCACATCCAGGAAGCGCCTGGCGGTGTGGAGGCCGATAAATCCCAGGCCACCGGTGATCAGAATCATG
>DASXST010000166.1:0-9262 GCA_036505835.1 Pseudolabrys sp.
CATCTGGCTCAAAGCGGACGTCTTCGTTTCTCTATCGGCGATCTCGCTGCGCCAATGCCGATCAGTACGGCCGTGGATCACCTAGCCAGCGTTCGGCTTCGGTGCGCGTGTCGGTCGCGGCCAGCCGGTCGCGTTCCTGGATCCGGGAAAGCACATCGTCTGGCGATACGTTTCCGCGTGGCGCGATTTTGGTGAGGGTGGGGCGTTGCTGTGTTCCGCGCGGCGACATGCGGCGAAATTAAATTAACGCCACGCAGCGGCAAGCGCGATTTGCACCCCCGGTGCACCCCCGTGGCCAACTTCGGCCAGGGGGCTTTTAGCCGCTCCCGATAAACCTCTGTATTTTTTGATCTATATGGTCGGAGCGGCGTGCTTTGAGCTAACGACCCCCAGTTCGCCAGGCTTGGGCGTCGGCGCGGTGCTTGTTGCCTCGGCAATTCTCGTGCTCCGCCGCGCGATCGGCAGAAGCTCGGCTACGCGGGCCTCGAGACTGCGCCAGTAAGCGAACTCGTTGAGGCGCGTCCGTTCGATCACGGCCAATCCGACGGCTGCAACGAACGGCAGGCTTTGGATTAACAACACAATTGCAAAGATGTTGATTTCGCGGATTTCCTTGATGTTGGTCGAAACCAGCACGACGGCGCCGAGAATAAGCAGGCCGGCGAGAATTGCTTCCCAGAATGCACGAAAATCGCTCGAACGCCTGATGCCGCCTTTCGAGGTCCTTACGAAAGGCAAGCGATCTTTAATAATGCCAAACCCGACCGCCCGCGCGACGGTCCACTGCACCGACATGGCCGCCAGCACCGATCCGAGCAGTTGTCCTGTGCGCGGGCGGACGCGCAGCCGATAAAGGGTGGCGGAATGGGCCACCGACACTATGAAGCTAGCGATGATCGGCACGGTCAGGATGCGGTCGGGAACGGCAATGTCGAGGAATGTCACCACAGGCACCCAGACGATATTAAGGATGGCAACGGCCACGCCGATGCTTTCGGCGCCGAGCCAGTTCAGCCAGCCAAGCGCAAACTCGCGTTTCTGCTCGCGGGTGAGGCGGCTGCCGCCCGGAAGGAAGCGGCGCCAATGCTTTTTCAAAATCTGGAAGCCACCGTAGGCCCAACGATGCCTCTGCTTCTTGTAAGCTTCAAAGCTGTCAGGCAGCAGGCCGCGGCCATATCGCCGGTTGGTATAATGAGCCTGCCAGCCGAGTTCGAGTAGCGTCAGTCCAAGGTCGGTATCCTCGCAAATCGTATCGCTCGACCAGCCGCCGCCAGCTTCGATTGCCGAGCGCCTGATGAGACACATCGTGCCGTGCACGATGATTGCATTAAATTCGTTGCGCTGGACCATGCCGATGTCGAAGAAGCCGGCATATTCGCCATTCATCGCATGATGCATGACGCTGCGTGCGCCGTCGCGGTGATCCTGCGGCGCCTGCACCAGCCCAACAGTCGGGTCGCCGAACAGCGGCGTGAGGTCCTTGAGCCAGTCCTGATGCACGACGTAATCGGCATCCAGGACGCCGACTACCTCGGCGTCTGCCGCGGTATGGACGAGGGCAAGACGCAGCGCGCCCGCCTTGAAGCCGGCAAGATTGTCGGCCCGCACGAATTTGAAGTGTTCGCCGAGTGTGCGGCAGTGTTCCTCGATCGGCAGCCAGAGCGCCGGATCCGGCGTGTTATTGATTACAACGATGCATTCATAATTCGGGTAATCGAGGCGCGCGACAGCGTCGAGCGTCTGCATGAGCATCTCTGGCGGCTCATTATGCGCGGGGATATGAATAGAGACCTTTGGCGTAGCCGATTCAGGCGCGATGGCCGGACTTGCAACCAGCCGAAGCGGCTTTCTTCCGAACGCAATGGACGCGATCTCTTCGATGCGCGCGAGCGCGATGACGATCAACGGAATTAACAGCACCACGCCGAGTGCAAGCGCGAAAGCGGCGCCGGGCACGAAGTAATGTCCGTTCCAATAGCCGAACACTGCCGCGAACCATGCACCCACCACATTTGCGGCGCCGGCCAACATGGCTGCCTGCCAGACAGTGGTGGCGCTCATCGCGAGTAAGGGCAGGGACAGCAGTATGCTCACCAACAGGGCAATCGCCGCAAGCCGCCAGTGATTGGGATCCGTGATCGAGCCGAACCATTCGAATTTTGGATGGCGCGCGGCATCGAATATTCCCCAATATGGACCGACACCGCCTTCGAATATTTTCCAAGGCTGATCGATTGCTTCAACGATATTGTAATCGATGCCGTAGGCCTCGGCACGCGTGACGAAGTCGCGCAACACCACTGCCTGGTCGATGCGTCCCGGGTTTGCGTTCTTGAGATTGTAGCCGGCGCTCGGCCAGCCGAACTCCGCAATAACGATACGCTTGCCGGGATACGCCTTGCGAAGCTTGTCATAGATCAGCACGGCCTGATCGACGGCTTGCGTCTCCGAGAATCCCTCCCAGTAGGGCAGGATGTGTGCCGCAATGTAGTCGACGGCAGAAACCAGTTCAGGGTGTTCGATCCACACGTGCCAGATTTCACCTGTCGTGACAGGGACGTTGGTCGCGCGCTTCACGCGCTGAATCATCTGGATGAGATCGGAAACCTTCTGCTCGCCGCGAAAGATGGTTTCGTTGCCGACGATGATGCCGTTGATGTTGCTGTGGCGCTTGGTGAGCTCGATCACCGAGCGGATTTCCCGGTCATTGCGATCCTGATTCTTGTCGACCCAGGCGCCGGCCGTAACCCGCAACCCGAACTCGGTTGCGATCCCGGGAACGAGTTCTACACCGCCCGTCGAGGAATACGTCCGGACCGATCGGGTAAGGGGAGCAAGCAACTTGAGATCCGCGCGAATTTGCGCGACGCGCGCCTTGGCGCCGGAATCGGGATGCGCCGATCCTTCAAAGGGGGCATAGGAAATACTTGGTAATTGGCCACCGAAGTCGGGCGCGCGAATGTTATCGCGCGTTAAAGCCCACAACCCGGCATGCACGCACGCCACAAGGGCGACCACGGCAGCGACGGTGCGCATACTCGTCAAAACCAAGTGGGGCAGAATGGCAGACCCTCGAGCCCGTCCCCTGGGCTCAGCCGACGCTCCGTCTGCAAGGGCGCAAGGTAACGCGGCGTAAGGTAGAAGCTCAAGTAATCACGCGACATGGCAATTCCTAGGCACCCGCATGGCGCCAGCGTAATTTTCCTTAACGCAACGCCGGCTAGCGCTGGGTTGTTCCGCCCGAAGTGGCGGGAGGGGCAGCGGCCTCTGCTGCGGCGGGCTCCAGACCAGGGTTAAGCCAGCAGGCGTGCACCCGCCCGCTCAGCGTTTCTTGGGCCTTCGGATCGATGTTTCCCTGCCTGACCAGGCAGCGAAAAGTGGCCTGGATATGGGCGCTCGGACAGCCAAAGCGATCGTAAAGATCGAGATGGCGGAAGGCGGTATCAAGGTCGTCACGCCAGAGCAGGTTAACCACCCGGCGCCCCAGCCAGACACATTCCGGATTGCCTGCCGGGCCTGTCAGGACCCGGGTCGCCTCGGCGATCTCGTCTATCTTTTTCTGGGTTTCCTTGGCTGCGTCCGCAGCCGGTTTTTGGGGCTCCGGAGGCTTGCCGTTGCCGCTTTGCGCGAAGGCCGGGGGAACGACAAGACAAAAGCCGGCTACACAACCCAACACGGCGACTAACTGACGCAACTTGAGAGAAACCGGCATTGTCCCCGTCGACTGTTCGTTTTTTAATTTAACCCTATTCCACGGGCTCTTTTTGTGCGACCCGATTGGGACGCTAATACGGCGGTGATTTACCTTGTAATTCGGCGACCCTCGATCGGTGTAAGACTTGGCCCCAACCTGCGTCCTTTGTCTAGCTTAACTGCATTTCGTCATTAAGACAGGCGTGCTTGGCAGGAGCGGGCTTGCGCGATAAGCGGTTGCGCAAACGACTGGCGTCCCGATTGGATTTTCGAATGCGTTTAGCCTTCGCCTGTCTGGCGCTCACGGCGGCGGCCATAGCCGGTTTCTGGACCTGGCTTGGCAGCCCGGCACTCCTGATGCCATCCCAGCTTGGCCGCGGCGAAAAGCTCTACTGCGTCTCTTACACCCCGTTTCGCGATGCACAGACGCCACTGGACCCCGCCACCATGATCCCGGCCGGCCAAATCGAGGACGATCTCGCCCGCCTCGCTCAGGTCACGGACTGCATACGCACTTACTCGGTGGATTTCGGGCTCGACCAGATTGCCGGGATTGCGGCCAAGCACAAGCTCAAGGTCATGCAAGGCTTGTGGCTGTCGAGCAATCCGGCGAAAAGCCGTTATCAGATCGAAACGGCCGTCGCCCTCGCCAATAAATATCCTGACACCATCCGATCTGTCGTAGTTGGCAACGAGGTGTTATTGCGCGGCGACATGACAGCGACCGAGCTGGCCAACACCATCCGGGCCGTCAAGGCACGCGTACGCGTGCCCGTAACTTATGCGGACGTATGGGAATTCTGGTTGCGTAATCGCGATGTGGCAAACTCTGTCGACTTCATCACGATCCATATCCTGCCTTATTGGGAGGACTTCCCGATCCCCGCGCGGGATGCGGTGCCGCATGTGGAGGCGATCCGCCGCCAGGTCGTGACTGCGTTTCCCGGTCGGAAAATCCTAATCGGCGAAGTCGGCTGGCCGAGCGCCGGCCGCATGCGCGAAGGGGCGCTTCCGTCCCCGGCCAACCAGGCGCGGGTCATTCAGGACGTCCTTGGACTGAGCAAGCGCGAGAATTTCAACGTCAACATCATTGAGGCATTCGATCAACCCTGGAAGCGTGCTCTCGAGGGGACGGTAGGAGGCCATTGGGGACTGCTCGACGCCGCGACACGAGCGCCAAAATTCGCCGGTGCACAGGCGGTGTCAAACCATCCGCTCTGGCTTTGGCAGGGCATCGGCGGAATCGCATACGCCTGCATTGTTTTTGCCGCGGCAATAAGCGTACGCACAAAAGATACTCCGCAATTGTTCTGGCTTGCCGTTGGTATGAATGCTTTCGTCGGCGGCGCGCTGATCGGATGGACCCTTGAAAATGTCCCGCTCGAAAGCCTCGGCATTGGCGGCTGGTCCCGCTCGCTCGCCCTCGCTGCGGTGGCGTTAACCGCTCCCATTGTGCTGAGCGTGGCCACCATGTGCAGCACCCCCGTGCCGGCCTTCTTCCGAATGTTGGGACCGAAGGAATACCGCATGCAAAATTCGCTTGCTTTATCGGTCAGCGTCATACTTGCCGTCACGATGCTCCTCGCATTGGTGGTCGCGCTCGCGCTTGTGTTCGATCCACGATACCGAGATTTCCCATTTGCTCCGTTGACGGCCGCGGTCATGCCCTTCCTCGTGCATCACGTCGTGGTTGGTCGTCCAAAGGGGATACGCCCGGCAGCTGAAACTGCTGGAGCTGCCGTCCTGGCGCTGTCCGTGAGCTACATCTTGTTCAATGAGGGCTTCGCCAACTGGCAATCGCTGTGGCTGTGCACGACGCTGGCGGCGCTCTCTTTCAATCTGGCTCGGGCGCGCGACGTGCAAGGCTGAGAATCAACAGACCGAGGGCGAGCGAAGACAGGCCGACGTTATACAACACAACCCCGCAACACGCGGCCGCGAGTGCGGCTGCAAACAGCACGAGCGTCGGGCGCAAAAGGTTTATTGTGGCAACGATCAGCGCGAACAAGCCAAACACCGAATAAGTGAACAGCACGATTGTGACCTGGCGCGTAAGGCACAGCCATGTATTCAACCCTGCCTGACAGGCTAAACCGACGCTCGACTGTTCGACCGCGAGATAGCGCATGTAGAGCGCGTAACCGATCGAACAAAAGCCGACCATTAACAACCAATTGGTTTCCCGCGCGCTGGGCAAAAATAATTTCATGCGTTTCAGTATGCCGCGGCGTCTATCCGACGACAATCATTGCGACAAGATCGGATCGCCGTCGAATTTGACCGCGCGGCACGTCGTGCGAGCGGCCGCAAAATGAGCGCACAAGCCAGAGGCCGCGGCGCTGTTCGGCAGCGGGCCGACGACCAGACGATAGCCGATTGCGCCCGGGCGATGGTCGCGCGCGGCGAGCGGATTGCATGTCGCTTAGCAGCGGCCCGAAATTGGCCTTAACCGCGTCGGTGGCAGATGGTGTCGGCTGCGGCGGAGCGGTGTCGGCGTTTGCCGACCGGGTAATTGCAATTGTTGTAACCGGCGTGGCGGTGACGCCCGCACTTGTTTGCGCGAAATCCGGCACAGGCGGCGCACTGGCTGATCGGCTTGGAGCCGCAGCGGCGCTGGCCGCGAGCGCTGCCGCGGTCGCCGCAGCCTGCTTTTTGCGCCGTCCAGCGTTGTCGCACAGCCTCCATGGTGGCGCCGGCGCCAAGCTCCAACCCAAATTCGTTCTGGTTCGCAGGTTGCGCCGCTGGGTCGTTTGTGGTCGCGCTCGCGAAGCGGATTGTGCCCGTCATATCGTCAATGGTGCTTTCGAGGAGCGCGATGCGGCCGGCCAGCCGATCGCGCTCGGTGTTCAGCGTCCGAATCCTGGGCTGCCAGGATCTGCGTTTCGGATTCCAATTTGAGTAATTCGAGACGGCATCCGCGCGACCGCAGACGATTCATTGGCGGCAAAGATCTGACGGAGCCGTTCGCTGGCGGTTTCAGTCTGGCCGGTAATTGCGAGGGCGGCCAGGGCAATGGCGGTAACGCATCCCCAGCCGCATAACCAGAGGAGCTTAGTTCGCGGAGCCGCCTGCGCGGGTTGAGCGAACCCGGTTCCGGCGGCGTCAGCTCGAGTGCCATGGCCCCCTCGATGGACGAATCATTGAAAACGTTAGCAGAATCCGCCGATTCCCGCTTTCCAGCCGAGGCGCAAGCGACCAGTCCGGGCGGCCTTTTGCCTATGGTCCGGCTGGGCTATTGGGGGTGTTTCGCAACGTCCAAAAGAGCCGAACCTGGACCAGATGCCCGCTCGAAAATGTCTCGTGATCGTGCTCGCGGCCGGCGAAGGTACCCGCATGCGATCGCATGTGCCAAAGGTGCTGCATCAGTTGGGCGGTCGCTCGTTGCTTGGTCATGTACTGATTGCAGCGCGCGCCGGCGGAACCGACGATCTGGCGGTCGTGGTGGGGCCCGACCATGATGCGGTATCGGCAGAGGCGCGCCGGTACGCGCCCAATGCGCAGCTCTTCGAGCAGCGCGAGCGGTCTGGAACCGCACATGCCGTGCTCATTGCGCGCAAGGCCATCGAGGTGGGCGTCGACGATATTCTGGTGATGTTCGGCGACACCCCACTCGTACGGGCTGAAACGCTGTTGAACCTGCGAGCGGCTCTCGCAAATGGGGCTGACGTTGCCGTGCTCGGATTTAAGCCGGCTGATCCGCGAGGCTACGGACGGCTTGTGATGCAGGGGCGAGAACTCGTTGCAATCCGTGAGGAGCGCGACGCGACGGCCGAAGAGCGAAAGTTAGTGCTATGCAACGGAGGGCTTATGGCGATTGCGGGCAAACACGCTCTCGCCATTCTATCAAGCATCGGCAATGCGAATGCCAAACGGGAATACTATCTGACCGATGCCGTTGCCGTTGCCCGCGATATGGGTCTGAAGGCAGTGGCGATTGAAACCTCGGAGGATGACGTGCGCGGCATCAACACCAAAGTGCAACTCGCCGAAGCCGAAGCCGTTCTGCAGCAGAGGCTGCGCATGGCCGCGCTTGGAGCGGGCGTCACGATGACTGCACCGGAGACGGTGTATTTGTCGGCTGACACCAAATTTGGGAAGAAGGTGACGATCGAGCCGAACGTGGTCTTCGGTCCGGGCGTCACTGTCGATGACGGCGCAACGATCCGCTCATTTTCGCACCTCGAAGGCGCGCATGTAGGCAAGGGTGCGCGGGTGGGGCCGTTCGCGCGGCTGCGCCCGGGCGCGGACCTGGGAGAGGACGTCCATATTGGAAATTTCGTCGAAGTGAAGGAGGCAAAAATAGAGGCTGGAGCCAAAGCCAATCATCTTTCCTATATCGGCGATGCGCGGGTCGGGGAGGGCGCCAATATCGGCGCCGGTACCATAACCTGCAATTATGACGGCGTTGCCAAGCATCGCACCGATATTGGCAAAGGCGCGTTCATTGGATCGAACTCCGCGCTCGTGGCACCGATCAAGGTTGGCGATGGTGCATATATTGGCACCGGAACGGTGGTGACCAAAGATGTTCCGGCTGGAGCGCTCGCGATTGCTCACACGAAACAGGCGATTAAGGAAGGTTGGGCAAAGCGCTTGCGGCAGGTGAAAGCGTTGGGCAAGAACCTGTCCGCAAAGAAGCCCAAAAAATAAATTAGCCGGTCGCAGGTGCGCAAAGGGAACCGCTGTCACACGGCGAAATGTTGATTTCCATGCGTTTGTCGCAGACAGCTAAACCTAACTGACGGGCAAAGGGCTATACCAACGGATGTGCGGAATAGTCGGAATTTTGGGGGCCAAGCCGGTTGCCGGGCAACTGGTTGATGCGCTCAAGCGGCTCGAATACCGCGGCTATGATTCTGCGGGGGTCGCAACGCTCGACCAGGGTGTCCTTGGGCGCCGCCGCGCCGAAGGCAAATTGCGCGCGCTGGAGACGCGTCTGGAGCGGGAACCGCTGGGCGGGACGATCGGCATCGGTCACACGCGCTGGGCCACGCACGGCCGGCCGACCGAGGATAATGCCCATCCGCACGCGACCGAAGCCGTGGCGGTTGTTCACAATGGCATCATCGAAAATTTCCGTGAACTGCGCGAGCAACTGACCAGGCGCGGCCGGAAATTCGTTAGCGATACCGACACCGAAGCCGTCGCGCATCTCGTCTCCGAGGAAATGAAGAGCGGAAAGTCGCCGGCCGACGCCGTCGCTGCCGCGCTCAAGCAATTACGCGGCGCCTTTGCTCTGGCCTTTCTGTTTACCGGCAAAGACGATCTTTTGATCGGAGCGCGCAAGGGTTCGCCCTTGGCCATCGGTTATGGCAACGGCGAAATGTACTTGGGTTCCGACGCCATCGCGCTTGCGCCATTCACCGATACCATCAGCTATCTCGAAGATGGCGACTGGGCGGTGCTGACGCGGAAGGGCGTTGAGATCCACGACGAGCAAGACCGCAAGGTGGAGCGGCCGATTATGAAGTCCACCGCCTCGGCACAACTGGTCGACAAAGGCAACCATAAGCACTTCATGGCCAAGGAAATCCATGAACAGCCGGAGGTCGTCGGCCACACCCTTGCT
>DASXST010000167.1:0-13640 GCA_036505835.1 Pseudolabrys sp.
GACGGAGGACGTGCGCACAGCGATTTCAAATTCCAATGCCGCCGGCCCAATCGGCACCTTCGATGGCGACAAGCGCGCCGTTACCCTCGGCATTAACGATCAGCTGCGCAACGCCAGTGAATATGATCCGTTGGTGGTGAAGACGGCAAACGGCACCGTCATCCGCTTATCAAGCATTGCCACGATCCGCCCAAGCGTGCGCAACAGCCGTGCCGCCGGCTGGTACAACCGGGACCCTTCGGTCCTTCTCGTTATCACCAAGCAAGGCAATGCCAACGTCATCGACACGGTCGATCGCATCAACGAGCTTTTGCCTGAGCTTCGGCAGTGGGTGCCGGCCGGCCTCGATATTTCGGTGTTAACCGACCGCACGCAAACGATCCGTGCCAGCGTGCGCGACATGCAGCTTACGCTCGCCGCTACCATCGTCTTGGTGATGCTGGTCGTATTTCTGTTTCTGCGGCGCGCGGCGCCTACTGCGGCAGCCGGCGTCACCGTGCCGCTGGCACTCTCGGGTACCTGCGCGGCAATGTGGGTCGCCGGCTTCTCCATCGACAATTTATCGCTGATGGCGCTAGCGGTGAGCGTCGGCTTCGTTGTCGATGACGCTATCGTCATGATCGAAAACGCTTTCCGTCATCTCGAGCGGGGGGTGTCGCCGCTGCGGGCGACCTTGCTGGGCGCAAGACAAATCGGCTTCACCGTCGTGTCAATTTCGATTTCGCTGATAGCCGCATTCATTCCGCTCCTGTTCATGGGCGGGATCGTCGGACGGATGTTCCGGGAATTTTCCGTCACGCTTGCGTTTGCAATCGCCATTTCCACCGTGGTGTCGCTGTCGGTCACCCCGATGATCTGCGCCTATTTCGTGCGACGACCGCCCAGCCGCGACGCCACCTGGCTAGACCGGAGGGTCGAGGGCCTGCTGTCGCGCCTGATCCGATTCTACGATCACAGCCTCACCTTTGCCCTGCAGCATCGCGCTTTGATGCTGATCGTGTTCGTAGCAACGATCGTGCTGACCGTCGGGCTCTACATCAAGATTCCCAAAGGCTACTTCCCGCAGGACGACACCGGACTGATTTTCGGAAGCACCGAGGCCTCGACCGATATTTCCTTCGAGGCGATGGAGCAGCTGCAGCGGAAGGCGATGGATGTCGTGCTCGCCGATCCGGCGGTCGCCGGCCTTGGTTCGTCGGTCGGCGCCTCGCCATTCAACGCCTCCGTCAACCGTGGGCGATTGTTCATCAGTCTCAAGCCGCTGAACGAGCGCGGCAATATCAGCACGCAGCAAGTGGTGGGGCGGTTGCGCGACAGGCTCAACCAGATTCCCGGCATCCGCGTATTTATGTTTCCTGCGCAGGACCTCCGCGTCGGTGGCCGGCAGAGCGATGCGCAGTATCAGTTCACGCTCTGGAGCGCGGACATCGAAGAGCTGCAGAAATGGGTGCCGCGCGTAGTCGAGCGCGTGAAGAAGCTGCCCGGCATTGTGGACGTCACCACCGACCGCGAGCAAGGCGGCCTGCAAGCCAACGTGACAATCGACCGCGAAGCCGCGGCGCGCTTCGGCGTCCGCGTACAGGATATCGACAACGCGCTCAACAACGCATTCTCGCAGCGCCAGATCTCGACGATCTACGGGCCACGCAACCAGTACCGCGTGATCCTTGAAGTGGACCGCGCCTATCAGCGCGATCCGTCGGACCTCGCGCAGATCTATGTGCCTGGCAACGGCAATGCGCAGGTTCCGCTATCGGCAGTAACCCGGTTCGAGCGGGGAATAGCGTCGCTCGTGGTCAATCATCAGGGCCAATTCCCCTCGGTGACCATCACCTACAATCTCGCACCAAACACCCCAATTGAGGACGCCACCGCGGCGCTCGAACAGGCCGTCGCGGAAATGCATATTCCCGACATCATTCATGCCGATTTCTCCGGTGACGTGCTGGCCTTTAAGCGAGCGGTCGGGGCGCAGCCGCTGCTGCTGCTGGCTGCGCTGGTCGCAGTCTATATCGTGCTTGGCGTGCTTTATGAGAGCCTGGCCCATCCGCTGACGATCATCTCAACCTTGCCATCCGCAGGCCTCGGCGCGCTGCTTGCTCTCCAGATATCGGGCACCGAACTCACGGTGATCGCCTTTATCGGAATCATCCTGCTGATCGGCATCGTGAAGAAGAACGGCATCATGATGGTTGATTTCGCCCTCGACGGTGAGCGGCGTTTGGGTTTGCCGCCGCGGCGCGCGATTCACGAGGCTTGCCTTGCCCGATTTCGACCGATCATGATGACCACGTTAGCCGCGATGCTGGGCGCGGTGCCTCTTGTGATCGCCATCGGCCCGGGATCGGAGCTGCGGCGCCCGCTTGGCATTACGATCATCGGCGGCTTGCTGGTTTCGCAGGTGCTGACTCTCTATACGACGCCAGTCATCTATTTGCTGCTGGACCGTCTGCACCGCAAACTTGGCGGCGCCAACTTCACGCTCATTCGACGCCGCGACCCGCCGCTGCAGCCGGCGGAGTAAAGCTAAACCCCCAGGTAGCGGTGTTGAATATCAGGCGCGGCCGCGAGCTCCTGCGAGGAGCCCTTCCACACCACGCGCCCGCGCTCGATCAGGAAATGCCGGTCGGCAACGCGCAAGAGCGCGCCAACGTTCTTGTCGATGACCAGGACCGACAGGCCGGAGCGCTTCAGGCTGGCGAGGCAGCGCCAGATCTCGGCGCGGATTAATGGCGCCAGGCCCTCTGTCGCCTCGTCCAAGATCAGCAGGCGCGGATTGGTCATCAGCGCGCGACCAATCGCCAGCATTTGCTGCTCTCCACCCGAAAGCTGATTGCCCATGCTGGCGTCGCGCTCCGCCAGGCGCGGGAAGAGCTCGTATATTCTGCCAAGAGTCCAATCCTGGCCGTCACGGCTGACCGCCGTCGCCAGCAGATTCTCGCGCACGGAAAGGTTTGGGAAAATCTGTCGCCCTTCCGGGACCAGGCCAATGCCGCGTTGTGCGACCTTGTATGACGGAAGGCCTCGTATTTCATCGCCCAGAAATCGAATTGAGCCGGCGCGTGCCAGGGTCAGCCCCATGATCGACCGCACAGTGGTCGTTTTCCCCATGCCGTTGCGACCCATGAGGGTAATCATCTCGCCCGGCTCAATCGCCAGCGAGACACCGAATAGCACCTGGCTCAGCCCGTAACAGGTTTCGATCCCATCGAGCGTGAGGACGCTATCCGCCATGAACGGCCTCCTGCTCGCCGAGATAGGCATCGCGAACCTGCGCATTCCTGCGAATTTCTTCAGGTTTCCCCGATGCGATCACGCGTCCGTAGACCAACACGGTGATCCGGTCGGCGAGCGCGAACACGGCTTCCATGTCGTGCTCGACCAGCAGGATCGTGAGTTCCTTTTTCAGGTCGCGCAGCATCGACACCATGCGTGCCGACTCTTCCGGTCCAAGCCCCGCCATCGGCTCGTCAAGCAGCAGCATGCGCGGGTTTGACGCAAGCGCCATCGCGAGCTCGAGCTGGCGATGCTCTCCGTGGCTAAGCGCTGATGCGGGCAAGTCGGCGCGCGCGGTCAAACCGACACGGGCGAGAGCCGCGCGGGCAGGATTGCGCAACTCCGGCTCGCGGCGCGCATTGCGCCAGAAATGAAACGAGTGGCCTGCGCGGGCCTGCACGGCTAGCGCTGCATTATCGAGCACACTCAAATCAAGAAACAACGAGGTGATCTGGAACGAGCGGGCCAGCCCAAGCGCGCTGCGCGCGTACGTGGGCACCGCCGTGATATCGCTGCCGGCAAAATGGATTTGACCGGAATCGGGTGCAAGTTGACCGCTGAGCTGGGCAATTAGCGTGGTTTTGCCCGCGCCATTGGGCCCGATCACCGCATGCAGTTCCCCTTCGGGGATGGCCATCGCGAGGTTGTCGGTCGCCACGATCCCCCCAAAACGCTTGGACAGGTTTTCGACCCAAAGCAGATCACCCATGGCGAACCTTTCCAAGCAGGCCATCGATGCCGCCGCGCCCAAACAGCGCGACCAGCAGCAACAACGGTCCGAGGATGATTTGCCAGTACTCGGTAATCCCCGAGAGCACTTCCTCGAGGATCAACAGAGCAACCGCGCCGAACAGCGGCCCGAAGATGGAGCCCATGCCGCCGAGCACGACCATGATGATGAGATCGCCCGAGCGGGTCCAATACATCATTGCCGGGCTGACAAAATCGGTGTGGTTTGCGAGCAGCGCGCCGGCGAGCCCACACAGAGTTCCGGCGATCACAAAACAAGTCAGTTTATACCGATAGGTCGGAAACCCGATCGCCCGCATGCGCGTATCGTTCGAGCGCGCGCCCTGGATCACCATTCCGAAGCGCGAATTGACGATCCGCCAGACCAGGTAGATCGACGCAAAAAGCAGGGTCAGGCAAACGTAATAGAACTGCATTTTATTCGACAGGTTCAGCGGGACGAAAAACTCGCTGCGCTTCTGGATGGTGAGGCCATCGTCTCCCCCGTAGCGCGCGAGTCCCGCAACGATGTAGTACGCCATCTGCGCGAAAGCCAAAGTGATCATGATGAAGTAAACGCCGCGCGTGCGCAGGCTAAGCGCCCCAATGAGCAGCGCAAACAGCGCTGAGACCAGGAGCGCCACCGGCCACTGCACGAAACCACTGTACACGCCCTCGAAGGCAAGCATGCCGACCGCATAGCCGCCGATGCCAAGGTAAGCGGCATGACCGAAACTCATCATGCCGCCATAACCCAGAATCAGATTGAGGCTCGCGGCCGCCATCGCCAGAATAACGATGCGGGTGAACAGCGTGAGCAGAAACCGGCTGCCAGTCAGCTCGACATAAACCGGCAGCAGCACCAGCGCGAGCAGCAGCATCACAGTCGCGATATTGCGCGTGGAAAGCCAGCCGCTCATTTGCCGCTCGCCGAGAACAGACCCTCGGGCTTGATCACGAGCACGATCGCCATCAGCAGATAGATCAACATGGAGGACAGCGCGGGTGCGGCTGTCGCCGCCGTTTCCTTGGTGAAGGCAAGCCGCAAAAGGTCCGTGAAATACGCACGTCCCAAAGTGTCGATTAACCCAACCAAAATTGCAGCGACGAACGCGCCGCGGATCGAGCCGATGCCGCCGATGACGGTGATCACGAAGGCGAGAATGAGAATGTTCTCCCCCATGCCGATCTGGACGGTCAAGATCGGCGCCTGCATCAGCCCGGCGAGACCGGCGAGCGCCGCACCCAGTCCGAAGACGAGGGTGAACAGCAGCTTGATGTTGACGCCAAGCGCGCCCACCATTTCGCGGTTCGACGCGCCGGCACGGATCAGCATCCCGATCCGCGTGCGCATGACCAGGAAATAGAGAAACACGGCCACAGCAAGCGAGACGATGATGATCGACAGCTTGTAGGCCGAGTAGTCAATGCCAGGCAGAATGTGAACCGATGTATTGAGCCACGACGGCAGGGTTAGATTTAATCCGCTCGGACCCCAGACCAGCCGCACCATTTCATCAAAAAACAGAATGAGACCGAAGGTTGCCAGGACATGGTCAAGGTGATCACGACCGTAGAGGCGTCTCATCGCGATTATTTCCACCGCCATCCCGACGAAGAGTGTGGCGCCGAGCGCTAGCACTACGCCAAGCAAGAAACTGTCGGTCCAAGCTGCGAAGGTCGCGGCAAAATAGGCGCCCAGCATATAAAGTGAGCCATGCGCCAGGTTGACCAGGTCCATGATGCCGAAGACGAGCGTCAGACCTGCCGCCAGCAGAAACAGGAGCAGGCCGAATTGCAGGCCATTCAGACATTGCTCGATAAACAGCGTCATCAGGCGCAAACCGAAATTGCGGGAGGGCGGACAAGCAAACGGCGGCAGCGCTGATGCGCCGCCGCCGTCATGCTTCAGGACAGGATCACTTCATGTGACATTGGTGGACGAAACGATCCTGGTTGTCTTCCACAATCGTCGCGACGGTCTTGAGAACAAGATTGCCGTCTTGATCTTTCACAGCCTCCTGCAAATAAAAGTTCTGGATTGGGATGTGATTGGTGTTAAATCGGAATTTTCCCCGGACCGATTTGAAATCGGCCATTTCCAGTGCCTTCTGCACGGCCGGCTTATCCGACAGATTACCCTTGGTCGCGGCAACAGCGGAGGCAACCAGGTTTGCAGCGTCATAGGTCTGGGCGCCATAGAACGATGGCCGTAGTCCCGGATATTTCTTGAGGTAGTCTGCAACGAACTTCTTGTTTGTCTCGTTTGGGAGATCGTTCACCCACTCCTGCGCGCCCGGAACGCCAAGCGCGAGATCTTTCTGCAACGGCAGAGAGAGTTCGTCGATAGTGAATACTGTGTAAAGCGGGATCTGACCCTTGAGACCAGACTGCGCATATTGACTCAAGAACTGCACGCCTGCTTTGCCGGGATAAAAAACGAAAATCGCGTCAGGTTTTTCAGCTTTGGCCTTGGCAAGTTCGGCGGAAAAGTCGAGCTGATCGGGCCACTTGGTCAGCTCCTGCCCAACGATCTTGCCTTTGAACGTAGAGGCAACGCCGCCAAGCATATCTTTGCCGGCAGCGTAGTTCGGGCCGATCAGAAAGACCGTCTTCACTCCCTTCTGGTTCATGTAGTGGCCCATCGCCTGCGGCGTCTGGTCATTTTGCCATGACGTCGAGAAGATGTAGGGCGAACACTGTTCGCCTGCGATTTGATGCGGCCCAGCGTTGGAGGTGATGAGGAACGTCTTAGAATCAACTGCGGATTTTATTGAAGCCAGCAGTACATTCGACCAGATGTAGCCAACGATGAAATCAACCTTGTCGGACTCAATCAACTTGTCGGTTTTCTGCTTCCCGACTTCCGGCTTGAACCCGTCATCTTCATAGATCATTTCAACCGGCAGGCCGCCCATCTTGCGGCCCATATGATCGAGCGCGAGCTCGAAGGAATTGCGCATGTCGTTGCCGATCGCGGCAACCGGACCACTGAACGTGCTGATGAAGCCAATTTTTACAGTTTTCTGCTGGGCCGCCGCCGGGGCTATCGCCAGTAGCAAAGTTGCAGTTCCAGCCAAAAGAGCTTTGCGCATATGAGATCCTCCCAAAGGGCCTTGGGCCCTATTCGTTTTCATATTCTAATGTAGCGGCACAGGCGCCAAAAGGTCTACCAGCGCGCAGTACACGAACCAATTAGCCGCACGGTAAACGGCCATTGACCGCCGCGCTCCGACCCCGGCAGTCTAGCTGCACTAGACACGGACAATAGGCCGTCAAACAGGGTGTTCGAATTTGGCTAAGGCGCTGGAAAAAGCCTATGACGGCATCATCATCGGCGCTGGGCACCACGGGCTGATCCTCGGCAGCTATCTGGCCCGCGCGGGGCTCGACGTTTTGCTGGTCGACCGCAGGCTCACCTATGGGGGTGGACTATGCACGCGCGAAGTCACCCTGCCGGGCTTCTACCATAACCTGCATTCGATCAATCATTTCCACATCAGCGAGGCGCCGTGGTTCAAGGACCTGAACCTAGACGAGCGCGTCACCTACATCACGCCGCGCTATGAATTCGGCCAGGCGCATGAAGACGGCTCGGCCCTCGTGCTCGGCCGCGATCTCGAGGAATCGGTCGTCAATATTGCCCGATTTTCCAAGAAGGACGCGGCGACGTTCCGAGAGTGGAACCGCAAAGCCGAGAAAATCACGGCGGAAATTTTCCTGCCGGAGCGCTACGCCGAGCCGCTGCCAAGAAAAGAGCGGGAGGCACTGCTGTCGCGCACCGCCTTGGGACGCGAATTTCTCGAGGTTTCCAATCGCCAGCCGCTCGATGTGGTGCGCGAATTGTTCGAGAACGAGCACGTGCGGCTGCTGTTTCTGTTCAAGGTATCGCTGTTCGGCACATGGCTCGTGGACACGCTTTCAAAGACCTCCCCGATGGGGTCCGTCATCCGCGCCTTTGATCTCGAAAGCGGCTACCAGCTTTGTCAGGGGGGTTCATTCAACCTTGCGCGCGCCTTGATGGAGGTGTTCATCGCCGCAGGCGGCACTTTCCAGCCTCAAGTCAATATTCATCGCATCGTGATTGAGAACGGCAAGGCAACCGGCATCGAGCTTGCCGATGGCCGAACCGTGCGTGCCAGACAGTTCGTGGCTTCGACGCTTGATGCGCATCAGACGTTCGAAAGCCTGGTCGGGAGCGAACAGTTGCCCGTCGCGTTCCTCAAGAAACTCGACGGCTTCCAGTACACGACCTGGAGCCTGTTCGGGCTGCACCTGGCGCTTAACGAGAGTCCGCGCTTTGCGGCTGAGAAATTCGAACCCAACATCAATCGCACGTTGAAATGGAGCATCGGGGCCGAGACGATGGAGGACCTGTTCTCGGCGCATCAGGACGTGCAGGCCGGACGCGTGCCGAAAATCGTGCAGTTCGGCTCCGGACCGTTAAGTCTGCTCGATCCGACTCAGGCGCCCGCCGGCAGACACACGACCTACTGCTGGCACGTGATGCCGCTGAACCCTGAGCTGGGAGACAAAAGCTACGAGACTTTCAAGGAGGAATTTTCCGACCGGATCATCGAATGCTTCGCGCGCTACTGCCCGAATATGACGAGCAGAAATATCCTTGGGCGATACATCTACACAGGCCGCGAGTACATTCAGGAACTGATCAATATGCGTTGCGGCGATATCTTCATGGGCGCCTTCAACGCCGAGCAGGTCATGTACAACCATTTCGGCTATCGCTCGCCAATTCCGAACCTTTATAACGCGGGCTCTGCCGCGCATCCCGGTGGAGCGATTTCGGGAGGCGCCGGCTATATCAGCGCGGGCATCATCGCGAACGATCTCGGCTTGAAACCCTGGTGGACACCATGGAACGCCCGGGCGTCGCTGGAGTCCTTGCCGCAACCAGCGCGAGGCGCGGCATGATTGCCGACTTGCAGAGTGTTGTTTTTCCAGGCCTTAAAGATCGCGTTGTCATCGTCACTGGTGCAGGGCAAGGCATAGGCCGAGTCTTTGCAAAGTCCTTTGCGATGGCCGGGGCGCGTGCTGTGATTGCAGAGATCGATGAAAACAAGGCGGCGGCGGTTTCCAAGGAAATCATGCAGGCCGGCTGCGAGTCGCTGGCGGTTGCCACCGACGTCTCCGATCCTGCATCGATCGATGAAATGATCGAACTCGTGGAGGACGAATACGGCCGCATTGACGTGCTGATCAACAATGCCGCGATTTTCTCGACGCTCGAGATGCGCCCGTTCGACCAGATTCCTCTGGAAGAATGGGAACAGGTGCTGCGCGTCAACCTCACTGGACCATTCCTGTGCGCCCGCGCAGTGTTACCGGCCATGCGCCGCGAAAAATGGGGCCGGATCATCAATGTCGGCTCCGGCGCCGTGCGGCTTGGCCGGCCGAACTATCTCCACTACATCGCAAGCAAAGCTGCGCTGGCCGGCATGAGTCTTTCGATGGCGCGCGAAGTTGGGGCCGATGGCATCACCGTCAACACGATTTTGCCCGGCGCAACTTTCACGGAAATCGAGCGCAAAACCGTAACGCCGGAGCAGAAGGAGCGCATCATCGCCATGCAATGTGTGCCACGGGCCGAAACTCCTGAAGACCTGGTCGGCGCCGTGCTGTTCCTGGCTTCCGAGGCGTCTTCCTTTGTTACGGGCCAAAGCATCAATCTCGACGGCGGCGTGACCGGCTCATGACTCCGACGGTCGCCATCATCGCGCCAGGCAATATGGGCGCCGGCATTGGCCGGCGGTTGAGCGAAAATCAAGTCACGGTGCTTACATCGCTCGCCGGGCGGAGCGCGGAGAGTGTGAAACGCGCGCGCGAAGCGGGCATGCAGGCTGCCGAGGACCGCGCGGTCGCGGAGGCCGACTTCCTGATGTCGATTATTCCGCCCGGCGAGGCCTTGGCGCTCGCGCAGCGGCTTGCACCTGTGCTCTCCGCCGCCAACAGCAAGCCCGTCTACGTTGAATGCAACGCGGTCAGCCCGGCGACAATGCTGAGAATTGCCGACGTCGTTACCGCAACTGGGTGTCCATTTGTGGGTGCGGGGATTATCGGTCCGCCGCCAAAGCCGGGGAGCAGCAACACAAAAATTTACGCTTCCGGCGCTGGCGCCATGGATCTCGCCGTCCTGAACGACTATGGCCTGATCGTGCGAGTGCTTGAAGGTCCACTCACCGCCGCCTCGGCGCTGAAAATGTCGTACGCCGGCATCACGAAGGGAGTCACGGCGCTGGGTGCCACCATGATGCTCGCCGCGGCCCGCGGTGGCTCGGCTGCCGCCTTGAAAGCAGAGCTGGCCGAAAGCCGACCTGACCTGCTGCGCTACCTGTCGAATCAAGTTCCATCCATGTACTCCAAGGCCTATCGTTGGGTTGCCGAGCTCGACGAAATCGCAAGCTTCATCGGCGAGGACCATCCCGAACACGACATGCTGACGGCCGCCGCACGCCTGTATGAGCGCATCGCTGAGGATTACGAGGGAGAGAAAAAGGAAACCGGCGCGCTCGATGATTTCCTCGGTAAAACATGACCGCTGATACCACTATTCTCGTCGACCTACGCCCCGGTTATCGCGTCATTACGTTAAACCGGCCCGACAAGCTCAACGCCGTCAACGACGCCATGCATCAGGCGCTGCGCAGAGCCCTCGGTGATGCGGAAGCCGACGAAAGCTGCCGTGCTCTGTTGCTGACCGGCGCCGGCCGCGGCTTCTGCACGGGCCAGGATCTGAGCGATCGGCTGGCCAAGAGCGGTGAGAGCGTGGTGCTCGGCGGCGCCCAGGAGACATTTTACAATCCTTTGGTTCGCAAACTGCGGAGCTTGCCCTTTCCTGTCGTGGCGGCGGTCAACGGAGTTGCTGCGGGCGCCGGCGCCAACATCGCACTGGCTTGCGATATCGTGCTGGCGGGACGATCGGCCAACTTCATCCAGTCCTTTGCCCGCGTTGGGCTCGTTCCTGATTCCGGCGGCACCTGGATTCTGCCCCGACTGGTCGGCAGCGCGCGGGCGAAGGGTTTGGCCCTTTTGGCTGAACCGCTTTCCGCGGAGAAAGCCGAGCAATGGGGGTTGATCTGGAAGTGCGTCGACGATGCTGCGTTGGCGAGCGAGGCGCAGAAATTGTGCGAGCACTTCGCCACCGCGCCCACGCAAGGGCTGGCGCTGATCAAGCAGGCGCTGAACGCTTCCGTGGGCAACTCCCTCGATGCCCAGCTCGATCTTGAGCGCGACCTTCAGAGAATGGCAAGCCTGACGCTCGATTACGCCGAGGGCGTGCGCGCCTTTATCGAAAAACGCAAAGCGAATTTTACTGGTCGTAAGTCATGACGAAGCTAAGCAACGAGCGACCGCTGCGCGTGGGTATTGCCGGCCTCGGTGCCGTGGGACTGGAAGTAGCCAAACGCCTGGTTGCCGGCGTGCCCGGTCTCACGCTCGCCGCTGTCGCGGTACGCGACGTCGATAAGGCGCAGCGTGCGTTGCCGCAGGTAGGCGACAGTATATCGGTTTGCAAGATGATCGAGCTCGCCAACACCTGCCATGTCGTGGTCGAATGTCTTCCCCCTGCATTGTTCCGCGACATTGCCGTCAGCGCGATCGACAGGGGACGCATCTTCATGCCGCTCTCGGTCGCGCAGCTTCTGGAGAACGGTGATCTGATCGAGCGCGCAAGGCAGAAAGGTGCTCGTATCGTGGTGCCCACGGGTGCCCTGATTGGGCTCGACGCGGTACGCGCGGCGGCCGAAGGCACCATCCATGCGGTGAAGATGGTAACCCGCAAGCCCCCCGCCGGGCTCGAAGGCGCACCATACCTGCGCGACCATGGAATTTCAGTCCGCGGCCTGAAGGAGCCCCTGAAAGTGTTCGAGGGCAGCGCACGCGATGGCGCTCGCGGGTTTCCCGCAAACGTCAACGTGGCGGCGGCATTAAGTCTCGCCGGGATAGGACCGGACCGCACCCAGCTCGAGATCTGGGCCGATCCCAACGTCACGCGCAACACTCATACTATAAGCGTGGATGCCGACACCGCGCGCTTCACGATGACCATCGAAAACATCCCTTCGGAAAATCCCCGCACCGGCAAAAGCGTGGCACCTTCAACGGTTGCCGCGCTGCGGGCGCTCGTATCGGAGCTGAAAGTGGGAACTTAAAGGCCTCAAACGCGTATGAAAATCTTACGGCGATAGAGAAAGCCAGCCAGCGCGACCGCAAAAGCCAGTCCCACAACGTGCGTGACGAAAAGACCGGTGCCGGGCGTGAAAGTTTGGTTGAGCCAGGCGGCCACGTCACCGCCGACGAACCGGCGCGCGAAAGGCTGGAAGCCGACGATGCCGTTTATGAAATAAAGCGTGATCGCATTGACGCCGATCCACACGAAAATTGTCGCCCAGGTCTTCCATCCCCATACGTCGGCAATCTGATAGGTGGCACCGAGCAGGATTGCGCTGTAGCCCCCGGCGACCAGCACGAATGACGAGGTCCAGATCGATTTCACGATCGGGAATTGCAGCCCCCACAAATAGCCGGCCGCCACCATCGCGATCCCGGCAATGATCAACCACAGCGACCGTTTCGACGGCGTCAGGCGTTCGTCCTTCAGCAACAGACCGGTCAACACGCCGAGCAAACACGTGCCGATCGCCGGAAGCGTACTCAGCAGTCCTTCCGGATCGCGGGTCTTGTCCCATAGCCGCCCAGGCAAATAGTTTGCGTCGATCCAGTCGGCGAGATTGGCATCCGGCGCGAAAGAGCCGGCGCCAATGCCCGGCACCGGCACAAAGGTCATCAACGCCCAATAGCCGCCGAGCAGCGCGCCGAGCGCAACGATGAGTCCGCGCCAGTCAAGGTTCAGGAATAAGATCGACGCAACCAGATAACAAACAGCGATGCGCTGCAGAATGCCCACAAAGCGAACATCAGTCCAGTGCTGGCTGATTCCGCCATAGAAAATGAGGCCAAGCCCGTAGAGCACTAGTGCCCGACGCAGCACGCGCAAGTGCGACCGCGCCTTGCCTTCGCTCTCAACCAGCCGCGGCAGTGCCAAAACAATCGATATGCCGGTGACGAAAAGGAACAACGGGAACACAAAATCGTAGAAGCTGAAGCCTTCCCACTGGACATGGCTCATTTGCGCGGCAAGGAAGCCGCTGATCGAGCTCCAGGGCTGACCCTTGTCCTTGAGCATCCGGTCAATGGCCAGGACCGCGCCGTCTCCGCCAATAATCCAGAATATGCTGAACCCTCGCAGCGCATCGACCGACACGATACGGCGGGTTTGCAAAGCGAGCGGCACATCAGCGTAACGCATCGGAGGCCGTGGGTATTTTAAGCAAATAAAAATAATAAGCCGGACTAAAACGAGATAGCCTGAAAATGGTTGCGAAAAAAGAACGGTCGCCGGCGATGACGCGGGCTATCAGATACGCGGGAAAAAAGCTACGGACGCGACACAGCCATGGTGGTCACTGCCTTATCACAGGCAGCAGGCTGTTCTTGGGTACGGAAATAGTTCAGCCCAACAAATGACTGATCGTAGTGATGCCAAAATGTGCGGTGGTCCAGAGCCTGCACCCCCGCGAGCGTGACCGCATAAACAGAGCTCTCCATGTCACGCTGCC
>DASXST010000168.1:0-7927 GCA_036505835.1 Pseudolabrys sp.
ACACCGCAGCGCTCAAGTTCGCGGAATTGTGCATTGGACGGTGGCGGCGTTCACGGCTGAAACTCGTACGGCGGCAACGTGGACAGCCGATGATCGTCCACAGCACCGCCCATGGTGAAATGGTACAGGCTTTGCCAGGCAGGACCGTTGATTCCAAGTAACGCGTGCATTTCGTCATCGAAGAAACAGCCGATCCCGGTAGCGCGCACTCCGGCGGCCTCGGCTTCGAGATAGAGGACCTGTCCGAGCATGCCGCACTCCCAGTAAAGGTTGCGGTAAAGCCATGGTTCGTGCAAAGCAGCCTCGAAATGCGCCAGCATCCCCAACGCAAAACACGAGTCTGCGCCAATGTCCTGGTGGCAGCAGATCGACTTTGCTACCTCGCGTAAGTCGTAAGGCAACAAAAGATACAGGGGCAGGTGATCCGGTCCACACTTCTGCCACAACCATTCGGGGCGCATCGCTTGCTTCAGATCGAGGAGGCGAGCCGGGTCCCGAAGAAACATGTACAGACCCGGCTCCAGGTCAGCCACGCGGTGCACCATCAGCGCGGGATGCACGAGAATGGGAGAGGCTAACGCATTCCACGGCGGTGCGTCGTGCCGCACCATCAGACATTCAAGCATGGCGAAGAAAGCCGCGGCGCTGATACTCGTACGACCATCGAAATCCACGGCGCTGCGGCGTTGTCGTGCAAGCTTGGCAAAGCTTAGATCGAGAGCGGGGGCCGCAGGGAGTGGGAGCGACGCGGATACCGGCGCGGCTGGCTCCGGCCCAAGAGGCTTGTGCGTGACGCGATGAATCAAAGCAATTTCCGGCCACTGTATCTGCTCTTGGCTCAACCGGTTGGCGTGGCGGTACCAGCTCGCGCTGCGCAGAGGGTCCAATAGGCGCGCGGGATCAGGCTGCGCATCGGGATGACCGATCCACAGCAGGGTATCCGGCGCTTCTGCTTCGGCAGACTCGAAATCCGCGCGGCGGCCGAGTCCCAGCAAGCCGGCCACGACCTCGTCCGTGGCGGGAAGGGCCATTCGGCTTTGCCAACCAAGAGCGGCCGCAGCGTAGCTCACTGCAGCAACGGCATGGCCACAATCATGCTGGCAGTAGCGCCACGCGCGCATGCCGTATTTCCACGCCTCGCGCCAGTAAATCGAGCTGATGCCGATCAGGACCCCGTTGCCGGAAAACGCTTCAGTCCACCGCGGGTCATCGACTGCCGCGCGCTTTTCAAGCACATGATCCCGGCTCAGGTAGTGGTAGAGCCCGGCCGCCAAGCCGGGAAGCCGCGGACACAGAACATAGGCTTCGGTCGGATGCAGGTTTCCGCTGGAAGGGTTGCAGCGAAGCGCCCACCGTTTGCCGCCATAGGATTTCCACGCCGACAGGCCGAGTGAGAGTTCGAAGAGAATTCCCAGCGTATCAACATCGAATCGGCACGGGGGCGGCAAGATCCCGGCACGCACGTCGTTGTAGCGTGTGACCAGGGAATCGGCGGCTAAAGGCAACTTCGTCTGCGGTGCGCCGCGAAACTCCCGGAACGGGTCCGGCTGGTTTGCCCAGTCGAGTCCGGTCGGACCGGGAGCGTAATGGTTGACGCGATGCTTGCTGCGCTGGTGATACTCGAACAGACCTTGGATGATCTCGGCCATGTTGTGCCCGCTGTGAAGCTTAGCGCTGTTTTTCTCTGGGCGTAGTAGGAGCGCGCGGCGGTTTGGTGCACATCGAGCACCGGCGTAACATGGCTCTTTCCAACCCGTTAACCATAATGTCACCCCAAAAAACCTCGGTGGTAGCCGTCTTCGGCTTTATTGCCGCCGCATGTGCCCTGTTAATGGTGGGCGGAGCAGGCCCGGCATACAGGCTGTGGCTTGTCGATTTGACCGGCGTGCTTGTTCTCATGCGCTGGGGCGCGTGGATGGGTCTCGGTGCCCTTTTGGTCGCTCTTGTCGGCGCGTGGATCACGCGGCCTGGTGCGCAGAGACGCGGTTTCGCCTTGACGGTGGCTGGCGCCGTGGCAGGGGCGGCCGCGTTTGGCGTGCCGTTCGCGATGTTGCAGAGCGCTAAGGCTTCGCCGCCGATCCACGACATCACAACGGACACGGACAATCCACCGCGATTCGTAGCCATCACCGCGCTCCGGCAAGGTTCCCCCAACTCCGTTGAATACCAGGGAGAGGCTGTCGCCGGGCAGCAACGCATGGCGTATCCAGACATTCGGCCGGTCGCGCTTGCCGAACCGCCTGACGCAGCGTTCAAGCGGGCGCTGACTGCGGCCCGCGATATTGGCTGGCAAATCGTCGCCGCGGTGCCGGCTCAAGGGCGAATCGAAGCAACCGATACAACGCTTTGGTTCGGGTTCAAGGACGACATCGTAGTTCGCGTCACTCCCACCGCCGCGGGTAGCCGCCTCGATGTGCGCTCGGTCTCGCGCCTCGGGGAAGGCGACCTCGGCAAGAATGCGGCGCGCATCCGAGCGTTCGTGCGGCGACTGCAACAATGAGGCATCGGACGATCCTTGTTTCGCCATTCTGAGTACACTACTCGTATGAAAGTCGCGCCCTGTCGCGAAGGTTGACAGAAAAATTCTAGAGATATCGGATGCACGCTACTTTTCCACTTCTTCGCGATAGCGATTTCCCGCGCGTACGTCGGCGCGAGCTGGAAACATTGCAAGTCAATCTCGGTTATCGCTGCAACCAGACTTGTCAGCATTGTCATGTGAACGCGGGCCCAACACGCAAGGAAATGATGGACGCGGAGACCGCGGCCCTCGTGATCGAGGTCGTGCGTGCGCGCGGCATTCGAGCGGTCGACCTGACCGGCGGCGCGCCCGAATTGAATCCGAATTTCCGGAGCCTGGTGGTCGCGGCAAGAGCAACCGGAGCGCACGTCATCGATCGCTGCAATTTGACCATTCTTTCCGAAGCCGGCCAGGACGGATTGGGTGAGTTTCTCGCCCTACATCGGGTGGAAGTGGTCGCGTCCTTGCCATGCTATTCCAAGGAAAACGTCGACGCGCAGCGCGGAGACGGAGTTTTCGAGCGCAGCATCGACGGGCTGCAACGACTCAACGCGCTCGGCTACGGCAAGCCCGACACGCGCCTCGTCCTGAATCTGGTCTATAACCCGCTGGGCCCGTATTTGCCGCCCAGCCAAGACGACCTGGAGCGCGATTATCGGCGAATCTTGGGAGAGCGTTTTGGCGTCGTTTTCAATCGGCTTTTCACCCTCGCCAACATGCCCATTCAGCGCTTCGGCAGCCTCCTGATTTCCAAAGGGCAGTTTGGCGCGTATATGCAGTTGCTGCGCGATGCCTATCGGGCGGAGAACCTCGACGGCGTCATGTGCCGGAGCCTGATTTCCGTCGACTGGGAAGGCAACCTGTACGACTGCGATTTCAACCAGATGCTCGGGCTCCCGCTCGGGGGCAGATCTCCGGCATCGCCGCGCCGTCACTTGCGCGATCTACTGAGAGACGACCATCGCTTCGATCATGCAGCCATCGCCGTAGCCGATCATTGTTATGGCTGCACCGCCGGGCAGGGCAGCAGTTGCGGCGGGGCATTGCGAGCAGCATGAACCCGATCGTCTGAGCGTACAGCCGTGATCAGCGAGCCGTAGGCGACGCGACATGCGCGCGAAGCCCATTGTCGTCGGTCTGCTGCTCGCGATCGCGGTCGTCGCCTGGTTTGCCCTCGATCTGGGCCGTTTCCTGACGCTGGAAAAGCTGCACGAGCATCAGCAGTGGCTGGTCCAGCAGAAGAATGCGCACCCGGTGCCGTTCGGAGCGGCATTTTTCACAGTTTACGTCCTGGTCACGGGCGCATCGATACCCGGCGCAACCGTCCTGACGCTCGCTGCCGGGGCGGTGTTTGGTCTGCTGTGGGGCATTGTTCTGGTTTCCTTTGCTTCCGCCCTCGGCGCCACCATCGCATTCATCGTGGCACGCTATCTGTTGCGCGATTTCGTTCACCGCCGTTTCGAAAAACAAAGCGCGGCCGTCGACGCGGGCGTCAAGAAAGACGGGATCTTCTACCTGCTGGCGCTGCGCCTGGTGCCGATCTTCCCCTTCTTTCTGATCAATCTGGTGATGGGTCTGACCGCGATCCCGGTGACGACGTTCTACTGGGTCAGCCAGCTGGGGATGCTCCCAGGCACGATCCTATACGTCAATGCCGGCACCCAACTGTCGCAGATCAAGACGCTTGGCGACGTGGCCTCGCCGATGCTGCTCGGATCATTTGCCTTGCTGGGCATTTTTCCGCTGCTGGCGAAGTTTGCATTGGACCGGATCAAGGCGCGCAAGGTCTATCGTCGCTGGGTAAAGCCGCGCCGTTTCGACCGCAACTTGATCGTCATCGGTGGCGGCGCCGCCGGCCTGGTCGCCGCCTATATCGGGGCGGTCGCCAAGGCGAAAGTCACGCTCGTGGAAGGCGGGCTGATGGGGGGCGATTGCCTCAATTTCGGTTGCGTTCCATCGAAGGCTCTCATTCGGGCAGCAAAATTCGTTCATCGAGCGCGTCACGCGGACACACTTGGCTTGCGCAACGCGCGCATCGAATTCGACTTTGGGGAAGTGATGGCGCGCATCCGACGCGTTATCGCGACGATCGCACCGCACGACTCGGTCGAGCGCTACACCGCGCTCGGCGCGGAGGTCCTGCTGGGGCACGCAAGAATCGTCTCTCCGTGGTCGGTCGAGATAAGCAATGCGGGCGCAACCCGGACGCTGACCACGCGCGCCATTGTCATCGCGGCGGGTTCGAGCCCGGTCGTCCCGCCGATCCCCGGCCTCTCCGCCGCGAAGTGCCTCACCTCGGACACCCTCTGGGAGGTGTCCAAACTCCCCGAGCGCCTCGTCGTGCTGGGCGGTGGTCCGATCGGCTGCGAGCTCGCGCAGGCACTGGCACGGCTTGGCGCCACGGTAACGGTGGTGGAGATGGCCGATCGCATACTGCTCCGCGAAGATCCGGATGCGGCTGCCGCCGTCGCATCCGCTTTGGAGCAGGATGGGATACGGCTCCTTACCGCGCACAAGGCAACTCGCGTCGAACAGAGCGAGAATGTAAGATCGATAACCGTCGAAGGCTTTGGCAGGCAAGAGCGCATTGAATGCGATGCCATCCTGTGCGCCGTCGGGCGCGTGCCGCGCGTGACAGGTTTCGGCCTCGAAGACCTTGGCATTCCGCTCCGGGAAAACCGGACGATCGAAACAGACGCGTATCTGCAAACGCTCTACCCGAACATCTATGCCTGCGGCGATGTTGCCGGACCGTTTCAGTTTACGCACACTGCGGCTCACCAGGCGTGGTATGCCGCGACCAACGCGCTCCTGGACGGACTCTGGCACCTCAAGGTGGACGACTCGGTGATTCCATGGGCAACGTTCACCGATCCCGAGGTGGCTCATGTCGGGCTCAACGAAACCGAAGCGACCCGGAAAAAAACACCCTTCGAAATCACGCGTTATGCGCTCAGCGATCTGGATCGTGCGATCGTCGACGACACGACTTCCGGATTCATCAAGATCATTACGCCTCCGGACGAGGATCGTATCCTGGGCGTCACGATTGTCGGCGAACATGCCGCCGACTTGCTGGCGGAATTCGTGCTCGCGATGAAGCACGATATCGGGTTGAAAGGCATTTTCGCGACCATCCACAGCTATCCGACGCTTGCCGAGGCGAACAAGTATGCGGCCGGGAGCTGGAGAGCGAGTCATGTACCCATGCGCGCGCTTGCTTTCGCGGAGCGCTACCTGGCCTGGCGCCGCGGAAGCTAAGGCTATGCTTTATGCGACGACCGCGGGTGCGCGACCGAGCCCGCTCCTGACGATCGTCATCCCGGCGCTGAATGAAGGCAGCGTCATCGCGGAGCTTTTGGCATCGCTTGCGCCGTTGCGCGTGCGCGGTGTCGAAGTCGTCGTCGTGGATGGTGGCAGCACCGATGGCACGGCCGAAGCCGCCGGCCCCGGCGCGGACCGCGTGATCGTCGCGCCTTGCGGGCGGGCGCGCCAAATGAACGCAGGCGCCGCAGTGGCGCATGCGCCGGTGCTGTTGTTTCTTCACGCGGATACGCGGCTGCCCGCAAACGCCGACCTGCTGATCGTCAGTGGGCTGGGTGCTGCGGGTCTCGAATGGGGTCGCTTTGACGTGCGCATCGAGGGCGCATCGCGCTGGCTGCAGCTTGTGGCCTCGTTCATGAACGTGCGCTCACGCGTCACCGGTATCGCGACGGGCGATCAGGCGATGTTCGTGACTCGACGGGCGTTTGACGCCCTTCGAGGCTTCCCGGATCAAGCGCTCATGGAAGACGTCGAGCTGTCGTCGCGCCTCAAGCGACGCGGGCCACCGTTGTGTCTCCGATCGCCGGTGGTCACGTCGGGGCGGCGCTGGAACGCTCGCGGTGTCGCGCGGACCATTCTTTTGATGTGGTGGATACGGCTGCTTTACGTTTTCGGCGTCGCACCCGACCGTCTTGCGCGCATGTATCACTAGCCTGTCAGACGCTGCCCGTGAGCTCGACGACGGTCATAATCTTTGCCCGAGCCCCGATTCCGGGCGCCGTCAAAACACGGTTGATTCCCGCGCTGGGGCCGATGGGAGCCGCGCAGTTGGCCGTCCACATGCTTAGGAATGCGCTGCAGAGCGCCGCCGATGCAAGGCTGGGCCCGGTCCAATTGCATGGCGCGCCCGACGTGCAACATCCGGTGCTTCAATCGGCGGCCGCGCAGGCAGGTGCCACCTGTGTTGCGCAAGGACCTGGCGATCTGGGGGCGCGGATGCGCCTGGCGCTGGCGGCAGCGCTGCAGGTGACGCCGCGAGCGTTGCTCTACGGAACGGATTGCCCTGCGCTCGACGGCCAGGTGCTGCGCGAAGCCGACGCCGCGCTTGTCGCCGGTGCAGATTGTGTGCTCGTGCCGACCGCCGACGGCGGCTTTGCCCTGATCGGGTTCCGGCGCGAGGCGCTCGCCGCCATTGATGAAGTCTTCGGCGCGACTGCCTGGGGCTCGCCCACCGTCATGTCCTCGACCCGGGATCAGCTTTTGCGCGCGGGCCTGCGCTGGACGGAATTGGCCACCCTCGTGGACATCGACGAGCCGGCCGATCTCGAACACGTTCCGAAGGAATGGCTCGTGCGACCTGTGTCCGGAGACAGCGCGGCAAGCGAAAGGACGTGATGCAATTCGCGTTATACGGGGTGCCCGTTGCCTTCCTGGTATTGCTCGCTTTGGAACAGGCTTTCCCCTTGCGCAAGGCGAAACGGCCGCTTTGGCCCCGCCTCCGGGTCAACTTCTGCGTGGCGATTCTTGCGCTGACCGTCGCCGCGATCCTGGTCAAGCCCGCGGCATCGGCACTCCTGGAGCAGGCGTCACGTCAATCTTTCGGCTTGGTCCCCCTCTTGCCACTGCCCGAGGTCATGCAGTGGGTCATCGGCTTCTTATTGCTGGATCTATCGTTTTACTACTGGCATCGCGCCAATCATGCTTGGCGCTTCTTGTGGCGATTTCACAATGCGCACCATATCGATCCGGATCTCGATGTGTCCACTGCGTACCGGTTTCATTTTGTCGAAATTGGATTCTCGGCCGGGTTTCGCGTCATCCAGATTGTGCTTATCGGCGGTCAGCCATGGGTCTTCATCGCCTACGAGTTCGTCTTCCAGCTCAACACGCTTTTTCAGCACAGCAATGTTCGCTTGCCCATCGCCGTCGAGCGTTGGCTAAGCCTGATTCTGGTGACGCCGCGCATGCACGGGATACACCATTCGCAGATCCGGGAAGAGAATAACTCCAATTGGTCGTCGGTATTTTCCTGTTGGGATCGGCTGCATGGCAGCTTGTGCTTGAATATTCCCCAAGCGCAGGTCAGGATCGGGATTCCTGGCTATTCGCTGGCCGAAGACAACCGGGTCATCAATATTCTTG
>DASXST010000169.1:0-15117 GCA_036505835.1 Pseudolabrys sp.
GATTTGTAAACCATCGTGCCCCTTAAATAGCGATTGCCATGATAAAACGAATCAGTTGCACTCGCTTCTTTTTTCAGCCTCATTCATTCGTTTGCGTGTGTACGTCTGAGTCGGAGTTTTTTTATGCGTGCTCGAGAAAAAACACATTTCCCCCGCGTTCAAGCACGGCGCGCTTATTCGGCGAACGCAGTCCTGCCTACCGAAAGTAAAGCCGCGTTTCGAAAATTTCACCGGCAGTTCAGGAAAAATCTCAACACGATGTTGCGCTCGGAAACGGTTGGCCGGCTACTAGAAAAGTATGGAAAGGTCGATTTTAAAAGCCTGCCCACGACACTGGCAAATGCCGTCAAGCAGGCTTTGGAGTCCCGCGAGGGCGAAGATCAGGTCGAGGACGAAAGCACAGTAGAAAAAAGTAAACTAGGATTCGAACGTAAGCTAGCAATCGAAGAGTGGGTGGACGAACTTCGGGAAGAATTCGACGTATGGCGTGAAGTAGGTGACGCAGGAACCTTGGAGGGTCTCAATAAAGAATTGGATGTTCGTGAGCGTTTAGACTCCGCCATAACGCGATCTCTCAAACAATTGCTCATGGTACGAGGAATTAAGTCTATCTCGGCACCACCAGCATCGTCCTCGCCAAAGCAAATTCCAAGGCGGCTGAAAGCAGCCTGACCGAGACGCCAAAAGCGTCATAAAAGCTGCGGCATTTTCCGCTGAAGCGAAACGTGCTGGTGTTTTCAACCTCTGGTTGTATTTCTGCGAATTGAGAGACGAAAATGGTAACACAGCGAGTGCACTACGGCGGATTGTGACCGACACGATGGCTGCGCAGCGCCGACGATCAAAAAATCCAAATAGTTCCCATCGCGAAACGAAGCCAATTTGAGACTAGCCATCGTGTCTTAAGAGCGCAGGCGGAGAGAGGACAGCATCGATCCTGCAACCTCGTGCGTCGAGCGAAGCCTGATGCCATCCGTGGGAAACGGGAATCACGCTGCTGTAGGCGGCGAACCACGCGAATCCTTGCGGCGCTGCACGGCGACAATTTCTGCCAGAATTGAGATAGCAATTTCCTCCGGCGTAATCGCGCCGAGGTCAAGACCGGCGGGCGCCTTGAGTTTGGCGAGACGCTCAGGCGAAATACCGCGCTCAGCGAGCAGCGCTTTCAACGATTCGGCTTTCTTCCGGCTGCCGACGAAGGCAACGTAATCGGCATCGACCGCGAGCGCCGCAAGTAAAGCAGCTTCATCGCCACGACCTTGCGTCGAGACGACGATATATCGGGCGCCCGGTTCGTCGACGGGCAGAGCATACCCCTCGATGCGCCGATCGATATCGCCAAAAGCTGCTTGCTCTTCCGCTGGCGCGCTGGCCGTGACGCTGAATCCGGCTCGCTTGGCAAAATCGGCAATGGCGACAGCAACCGGGCTCGATCCGCAGATGATGATTTGAGACCGCGGCAGCACCGGCTCCACGAATATGTCCATCGTGCCTTCGCTCGGGCACATGTTGCTGGCAAAGCGGACGCCGCCCTGCTCCTCCCCCGCCGTGCGGCCGTACTGGTCGAGCAAGTCCGGCGGCTGCACGGAAACAAGACGCGATTTGCCGTCTGCAAGAGCGTCCTTGGCGGCTTTGAGAACCGCCGCGCGGGCGCAGCCGCCGCCAATCCATCCTTCGGAAATCGTGCCATCCGGCAGAATCACGGCCTTTGCGCCGGCCTTTGCCGCGGTCGCCGCCACCGTGCGCACGACAGTTGCGAGCGCGAACGGCTCACCGGCCGCCTTGCGCGCCGAGATGATGCCGAGAATGTCGGAAGCACGATCCATGACGTCATACCCTCGCGAGATAAGGTTCGAGGGCCGCCAGGCTTTCGAGATTGTGCGCGGGCGCGAATAGGTCGACATATGGCAGCGCCGCCTGCATGCCGCGCGCCTGCGGGCTGTAATCGCGCCAGCCGATCAGCGGATTGAGCCACACGATGCGCCGGCAGCGGCGGCGCAAGCGGCGCATTTCCTCGCCAAGCATTTCGGGCGCGCCGGTATCATATCCGTCGGATACGATCATCACAGCAGTCCGAGAATTGATCACCCGTTTCGCGTGCCAACGGTTAAATGTGGCGAGGCTTTCTCCGATCTTGGTGCCGCCGCCAATGCCCTGTGCCATCAACGATAACTTGTCCACTGCGCGCGAGACATCGCGATCGCGCAGCGACGCCGACACGTGGGCAAGTCTGGTGTGGAAGACAAAAGCTTCCGATTCACGAAACGCATCGACGACGCCGTGCAGAAACCGGACGAAAAAAGCCGTGTAGAGGTTCATGGAGCCGGAAGCATCGAGCAAAAAGACGAGCCGAAGTGGCTTGATCTTGCGACGGCGCCACGCGAGATCCATTAGCGTGCCGCCATGCGATACGTTTCTGTGAATGGTCCGACGCAAATCGAGGCGGCGTCCACGCCGCCGCACGCGCTCGCGGCGCACCAGCCGCGCGCGCATCACGCGTGAAAGCCTCGCTGCCAGCGCATGCGCTTGCGCAATATCGGCGCTGTCTACGATATGGCGTAAATCGGCCGTCGCGAGGTTATCGAAACGCGAAGCGCCTTCGCGCTTTCCGCGTCCACCACCGGCGTCGTCTCCGTTGTCGTGACGTCGTGCGACATGTTCGGGAAAGCCTGGTCTTCCAGCCCGCGGTCCCAAATCCTTGAGATGTCGCGCCGGCGCGCTTTCGATCGCAGTCCCCGCCAGCGTGCGCACTTGACGAACGCCGCGGCCCTGCCAGTAAGCATCGAATATCTCGTCGAAGCGCTGCCAATCCGAATGCGTCGCGCAAAACAGCGCCCGCAATGCCGGCATCAACGCTGACGGTCGCGCCGCCAGCGACGCAGTGAGAATCGCGAGTGCGTCGCTCGTCTCGGCGAGACCGACCTTAAAGCCGTTTTCACGCAGCGTGCGAGCAAAACCAGCCAGCCTCCGCCGTGTCGGTAGACCGATGCCCTCACCGGATGTGCTGATCGCGGTAACCGACATTGATCGACCCCGCCGCTCACGCCACCTTGCCAAGCAGCCGTTCCGTCACTTCGCGCGTGAGGCGGCTGCGATCTTCTCGCGTCTTGAGCAAACACAGCATGGTCTCGTGCACGACTTCCGGCTCCTGCCGCAGGTCATGGAGATCGAGACCCGCGAGCGTCGCCGCCCAATCAAGGGTTTCGGCAACGCCAGGAACTTTGCGCAGGTCTTCCTTGCGCACGTTCGCGACCATGCGCGCAATCTGCAACGCAAGGGCCGTATCGATGCCCGGCGTGCGCGTGATGATGATTCTTGCTTCGCGGTCAACGTCGGGGAAATCGACGTAGTGATAGAGGCAGCGCCGGCGTAGGGCGTCAGACAATTCACGCGTCCCGTTCGACGTCAGAACCACGCGTGGAATCGATGTTGCCTTGACAGTGCCGAGCTCGGGGATACTGACCTGAAAATCCGACAAGAGCTCAAGCAAAAATGCTTCGAATTCTTCATCCGCGCGGTCCACTTCATCGACAAGCAGCACCGGAGGCTTCTCGCGACGGATGGCGGCGAGCAGCGGCCGCTCCAGCAGATAGCGCTCGGAAAAGATGTGCTCTTCGATAGCGTCGGCATTTTCACCGGTTCCCTCGCGCGTTTTGATGGCGAGGAGTTGCCGTTGATAGTTCCATTCGTAGAGCGCGGCATTCTGATCGAGGCCCTCGTAGCATTGCAGCCTGATCAGCTCGGCACCGTGGACTCCAGTAAGAGCCTTTGCCACTTCGGTCTTGCCGACGCCGGCCTCGCCCTCGAGCAGCAGCGGCCGCTGAAGAAAGTCCATCAGCCACAATGCGGTCGCGATGTCGCGATCAGCGATATAGCCGACAGTGGCCAACCGGTCCGAGATATCGTCGCGATTCAGGGTCATACGCCTTCATTATATAGGGATGCGGCGCCAGAATCGCTCCGGCGCCGCAAATGCGGTCCGGCCTGCATTCTCACGGGTGCAAACCGAGCTTGTCCGCGGCCATCCATGTGCGCCAATTGTCGTGCGGCATCGGGATGTTGGTCGAGCCAAGAAAAGCAAACGCGTCGTTCACCGCATTGGAAAAGCACGGCACGCCGCCGACATTCGGACTTTCTCCCACGCCTTTGGCGCCGATCGGATGGTGCGGTGACGGCGTCGTCGTAAAATCGACCTCCCATTTCGGAGTTTCGACTGCCGTCGGCAGGAAGTAATCCATCAACGATGCGGTGGTCACGTTGCCGTCCTCGTCGTAATGAATCTCCTGGCCCATGGCGATGCCGAAGGCTTCGGTCAGGCCGCCGTGGATCTGACCCTCGATAATCATGGGATTGATGCGCGTCCCGCAATCATCGAGCGCATAAAAACGCCGCACCTTGGTCGAGCCCGTATCCACGTCCACGTCAACGACGCAGATATAGGCACCGAATGGATAAGTGAAATTCGGCGGGTCGTAATAGTTGATCGCCTCCAGCCCGGGCTCCATTCCAGGGGGCACTTCGTGATACGCCGCCCAGGCGAGCTCGGTCATGGTCTTGAATCGTTCGGGATTCCCTTTCACGCGGAAACGGTCGACGTCCCATTCGAGATCGTCGTCGTGTACTTCCAGCATGTAGGCCGCGATCATTTGCGCCTTCGCCTTGATCTTGCGGCAGGCCATCGCGGTCGCAGCGCCCGAGACCGGGGTCGAACGCGAGCCGTAAGTGCCAAGACCATACGGCGCCGTATCGGTATTGCCTTCCTCAACCGTGATGTTGTCGGCGGGCAATCCCAGCTCGGTTGCAATGATCTGCGCGTAGGTCGTCTCGTGGCCCTGCCCCTGCGACTTGGTGCCAAGGCGGCAAATGCCGGAACCGGTCGGATGGATTCGTATTTCCGCGGAATCGAACATCGCAATGCCGAGGATGTCGCAATTGCGTGACGGCCCTGCCCCTACGATCTCGGTAAAGAACGCCACACCGATGCCCATCAACTCGCGCGTCTCGCCGCGCTTGAAAGCTTCCTGCCGCTTCTTTTGCTCTTCGCGCAGCTTCTTGTAGCCGACTGTCTCCATCGCCTTGGTCAGGGCGGTGTGATAGTCGCCGGAATCGTAAACCCAGCCGAACGTCGAGGTGTATGGGAACTGCTCGCGCCGGATCAGGTTTTTCATACGGAATTCGGCGGGATCCATTTTCAGTTTCTGCGCCATGATGTCCATGGCCCGTTCAATGGCATAAGCCGCCTCGGTCACGCGGAACGAGCAGCGATAAGCGACGCCGCCCGGCGCCTTGTTCGTGTACACGCCGTCGACGGATACATGCGCGGCGGGGAAGTCGTATGAGCCGCTGATGATACTGAACAGACCAGCCGGCCATTTGGTGGCGTTAGCGCAAGCATCGAATGCGCCGTGGTCGGCGACGGTGTAGCAACGCAAGCCGGTCACCTTGCCGTCCTTGGTGGCCGCGATTTCCGTCTCCATGTAAAAGTCGCGCGCAAAAGCAGTGGTCGAAAGATTTTCAATGCGATCTTCGACCCATTTCACCGGACGACCTGTGACAATCGACGCGACGATCGCGCAGATATAGCCGGGATAGGCGCCGACCTTGTTGCCGAAGCCGCCGCCGATATCAGGTGCAATCACATGGATCTTGTGCTCGGGAATCTTTGAGATCAGCGAACCGACTGTACGAATGACGTGCGGGGCCTGGAATGTGCCCCACAGCGTCAGCTCGCCCTTGATCTTGTCGAAAGATGCCACACATTGGCAGGTTTCGAGCGGGCAAGGATGCACGCGCGGATAGACGATCATTTCCTTGATAGTGACATCCGCTTTCGCAAAGGCCGCGTCGGTCTTGGCCTTGTCGCCGGCCTGCCAGTTGAAGACGTGATTGTAATGCTTGCGAGGACCGTGGGCGCCCTCCTTCTTGTCCTTGATATCTTCGCGGATCACCGGAGCATTGGCCGCCATGGCTTTGAGCGGATCGACATTGCACGGCAATGCCTCGTATTCGACTTCGACCAGGTCGGCGGCATCCGCCGCGGTGTACCGGTCCTCCGCGATAACAAAAGCTACCTCCTGGTTCTGGAACAGGACCTTGCCATCGGCCAGCACCATCTGCACGTCGCCGGCAAGCGTCGGCATCCAGGCGAGATTGACGGTCTTGAGCGTTTCCGCGGTGATCACCGCAACCACGCCAGGAACCGCTGCCGCCTTGGTCGTGTCGATCTTCTTGACGCGGGCGTGCGCATGCGGCGAGCGGGTGAAATCGCCGTACAACATGCCGGGCAACTTGAGGTCGTCGACGTAATTGCCCTTTCCTTGAACGAATCGAATGTCCTCAACGCGCTTGCGCTTGCAGCCCATGCCCTGAAGCTTTTCGGCGCGTTCGGCGGAGGTGGGGGTTGTGTCGTTCATTCTGCGGCCTCCTGGAACGGCACGCCATTCATTTTGGCGGCAGCGTATTGAATGGCTTTGACGATGTTCTGGTAGCCCGTGCAGCGGCACAGGTTGCCTGCGATGCCGAAGCGAATTTCCTCCTCAGTCGGATTCTTGTTCTCCTGCAGCAGGCGGTAGGCACGCGTGATCATGCCCGGCGTGCAAAACCCGCACTGCAGCCCGTGCATTTCACGGAAAGCCTCCTGCAGCGCGTGTAGCGTGCCGTCCGCTGCGGCCATGCCTTCTATGGTGCGGATATCGGCGCCGTTCGCCTGCACCGCGAACATTGTGCACGACTTGACCGACTTGCCGTCAAGATCCACCGTACATGCGCCGCAGTGGCTGGTTTCACAGCCGATATGAGGACCTGTCAGATTCAATTGTTCGCGCAGAAAGTGAATGAGCAGCGTGCGCGGTTCGACCAGCTCCTCCACTTTCTTGCCGTTCACCGTCATGGAAACCTGGGATTTCGCCATTGTTCTCTCCCGAAAATCAGGCGCCGGTGCGCTCTTTTGCGCGAGCGAGGGCACGCGTGAGCATGACGCCTGCCATTTTTGTCCGGTACGCCGCCGGTCCGCGGCCATCGGAGGCCGGTGACGTGATCGCTTCTGCTGCGGCCACTGCCTTTTTCACTGTCGCGGCATCGAGCGCCGAACCGGTCAGGATTTTCCCGGCTTCTTCAGCCCACAGCGGCGTCTCCGCGACGTTGGTCAGCCCGACAGAGCAAGTGGCGACCTTGCCGCCGCTCAGGGTCAAGACGACCGCCGCAGCCGCCGTCGCATAGTCGCCGATCTTGCGCTTGAGCTTCTCGTAGGCGTAGCCATGTCCGGCCGCCGGCACCGGAATGCGAATGGCAGTCACAAGCTCGCCCGGCTTCAGCGCGGTCAGATAGGCGCCCTGGTAAAATTCGCGCGCCGCTATGCGGCGCTCGCCGGTTTTGCCCACGGCGTGGTATGTCGCATTGAGGCACATCATGACCGCCGGCATGTCATTGCCAGGGTCGCCATTGGCGACGTTGCCTCCAACCGTGCCCACGTAGCGCACCTGCGGATCAGCAATTTGCAGCGAGGTTTCGCGTAAGATTGGAATCTCGTTGGCGAGCAGCTCCGAGCCGACAAGCTCATGCTGTGTCGTCATCGCTCCAATGACGATGTCGCGACCGTCTTCGCGAATGCCCTTGAGATCGGCAACGCCGGAAAGATCGATGAGATGCGCTGGGCTCGCGAGCCGCAGTTTCATCATCGGAATAAGACTGTGCCCGCCGGCAATGGCGCGGGCGTCTTCGCCCAGGCTGCCGAGCAGGCTGACCGCATCTTTGACCGACGTAGGACGATGATAGGCAAAGGGCCCAGGTATCATAGGCATACCTCCCCGGACGCCCCCGACCGGTCGGCTTTTACAGCCACTCGCAGTCCCTGAGGCGGGCATCCTGTCAATATGATTGCCGGAAGCGTGACGAAAGTGCGTCGCAGCCGCAGTACACGGGCTGCAAACGGTGTCCTCTCCCGGTTCGTGATGTTCGTTGCAGCTAAGGCAAGTATAAGTTGGAACAATCCTGATTCAAATATAGTCCTGTCGCATCGGTCAAAAACAGAGCCCCGGACATTGGTCCGGGGCTTTGCACCGCAGGCGGGCAGTTATCGAGCGTACCACCGCTCACTGCACCTCGACGATCTCGACCCAGTTCGCGCCATTGCCGGCCGGATAGCGATTGGGCTCGCTCAGCCTGCCGGTGCCCTGATCGATCTTGTAGACCGACAGGCGGTCCGACTTCTCGCCCGACGCGATGAGATATTGGCCGGTGGGATCGATTCTGATTCCGCGCGGCTGGGCCTCGGTCGCGAAATTGGTGACATAGGCGAGCTTGCCTGTTTCAGGCGCGATCGTGAACAACGCGATCTTATTGGTCGTTCGCTCGGTTGAATAAAGGAATTTGCCGTTGGGCGTGATTTGAATGTCGGCCGCCCACACTTTCGGCTTGTCATCCTTCGGCGCGGCCGGCGCAGATGCCGGTGCGGCACCGACCGGCGCCAGCGCGCCCCAAACAAGTCCAGCTTCCGCCGGCACCGAGTTGATGCTCTCAACCAAAGTCAGCGTTCCCTTGCCGGCATCGATCGCATATTGCGTAACGTGCCCCGACAGTTCGTTCAGCACATAAAGATTCTTGTTGTCAGGCGACACGGCCATGTGGCGCGGACCATGACCTGCTTCAGGGCCGACCGCGGCAGGCTCATTGGGCGTGAGCTTTCCCGTCTTGCTGTCGAGCGTGAACTGCAGCACCTGGTTGGCGCCGAGTGTTGCCGCATAGACGAACTTGTTGCTGCGGTCGGGCAGGATCGAATGAGCATTGCGACCGGTCGGAATGACCTGGATCGCCTCCGATTCCACCAGGCCGTTTTCGCCGATCGGACTTACGGCAAGCTTGTCGCCCCCGTATGAAGCCGTAAACAGAAAACGTCCCGTTTGGTCGGTCGAGACATAAGGCATGCTGTCGGGAAGTGCCGCCGATGCCCTCTGTGACAGTGCGCCGGTTGCGGGATCAATCGCGTAGGTCAACACGCGCGTCGGCTGCGAGCGCACGACCGCGTAGAGATGCTTTTTATTGGGGCTCACTGCCATCGGCATGACCAGCTTGGCGGCCTCGACCTTGCCAATCGGATTGAGTGCGCCAGTCGTCGTATCCATCACGAAGGCATAGATATTCCCGTCCTGCGCATTCGAAACGTACACAAATGTCTTGGCCTCGGACATCGAGGTTACTCCGGCTACAAACAGCAGCGCGAGCGCAAGGCCCGTCGCTTCACTCCTCGTTTTCATTTTCCTCTCCCTGCCTTTATGGCAAAGGGCATCGTTCGGCCGCACCCGCGTTTTCCAGCACAGATTGCCGAAGCAAAAGTGCGATCCGCGCACCCTTGCGATATGTTATATTAAAATCGCGGACCTAAAGCTGTTTTCTTCAGTAGGGATTCACCTTGCCCGCAATGCCCCTGCAAGCGCGGCATATGGAAATTGCCCGAAACGAACCGATTGATGTCATTGTAAACTTGAGGCTGTTATGGACGACATGACCAACGACCAAACCGAAGACTCGATCTGCTCGTATGAAATCCCCGACGAGGTCCTAGAAACCGCAGCGCTCTCCGGAAAGGGTCGAGTGAATAATTTCACCCAATGGATGTGCACCGCTCTGTTCTTTTGCCCCGGACCCTAGCCCGAATTGACTACTCTGCTGTGCGGAGCGCCGCCATCTTCCGGTGTTTCTCAGCCAGCATGCCCGCGGGCATCAAAAGGGCGATCGCCGGATCCAGATGCTCAGACCACGCATTTAAGGCCGGTGCGCAAGTTTTCCAAAAGTGCGAACGAGCGGACCGGCACGCATATCCTTGTCGGTCTTGCCTTGTAGGTATCGGGCGACACCGTTGGCTATTTTTTGGGTCAAGCCGGTCGAGCTGGACGGCTGGAAAAGCGGAAAATCGTCGAGTTCGACATCGTCGTCGTCAATGACCGCGTACCGTTTGACCTCCGAATGCTTTTTCAGCCAGGCGCGGATCTGATCCCCGCGGGATCGCTTGGGCAGATCCGGAACGACATCCGCATACGGGATACCCCAATAGCGGGCGCTGAACAGGCCGGCGGGGTCGTGGCGCCAATCCGAAATGAGAACGACCTTTGCACGTGGTCCGGGCCACCAGCTTCCTGAATGTGCGTAGAAGCTTTCTGTCGACGATATAGGGCAGGTCTCGTGGATTGGGCGTTTTGGAGCTATTGAGGACGCCGTCTATGTCGATAAAAATAACCCTCATTCGCCACGCCGTTTACACGTAAACGCGAGTGGTCGGCGACCGGTTCGTTGGCAGATGGAACGGAATCTCTCCGCCAAGGTTCTTCGGAAATCAGGAGCCGAAATATGCACATCCTGTGGCTTATTCTTATTGGTTTCGTCGCCGGAGTGATCGCCAAGTTCCTTCACCCAGGTTCATCGAACGAGCCATCCGGCTTTATCCTCACGACCATGCTGGGCATCGCCGGGTCTTTCGTCGCCACCTATTTGGGACAGGCGCTGGGCTGGTATCAGGCCGGGGAAGGAGCAGGGCTAATCGGCGCTGTGGTAGGGGCCATCATCGTCCTGGTCATCTGGGGGCTCTTTGCGCCCCGGCAGCCCACCAACGTCGCCTAGGCGGACAAGACGAAAATGACTTCAACCTTTCTTCACAAGGATAAGAAGGTGCCGCCCGACGAAGTGTTTGAACGGGATGCGCCGACATGTCCTCGTTGTGGGCATCAAATGTCGGTGCTGCGCGTAGACACCCGGTTGTCGGACAAAGGCACGCAATCCAAGCGGGACTACGAGTGTACGCGCTGCGGCGCCAAGCAGACTGTTGAGTTTGCATCAGAACAGATCGAGCCGATTTCGTCCTGAATATTCCTCCGCTCGAGCAAGTCTGCTAGAATTGGAAGTTTCTGAAGGTCGTCCGGCGGTTTTCGGGAACCGTTCGTCCACGGCCAACGTTTGGTTTTCGAGGCTAGTGGAGTCCTTCGTGAAGATTGCCCAGATCGCACCGCTCATCGAGAGCGTGCCGCCGAGAACATATGGTGGAACTGAAAGAGTCGTCTCTTATCTCAGCGAAGAGCTCGTTCGCCTTGGTCACGATGTGACTCTTTTCGCGAGTGGCGACTCTATCACGTCGGCGCGCCTCATGCCATGTGTACCGACCGCGCTGCGGCTTGATCCTCACATACAGGATCCAATTCCCTATTATATGCTTATGCTCGATCGCGTCCGCGAATGCGCCGACGAGTTCGACATCCTGCATTTCCATATCGATCAATTTCATTTCCCGCTGTTTCGGCCGCGAGCCGGGCGTACTGTGACAACCCTGCATGGCCGACAGGATCTTCCCGACCTCAGGCCGCTGTATTTCGGTTTCAGCGATATGCCGCTCGTGTCAATCTCGGACGCACAACGGGGGCCGATCGCGAATGCCAATTTTGCGGCCACGGTCCATCATGGGCTGCCGATTGATCTACATCGGCCGACCTTCAATCCGCGCGGCGGCTACCTCGCATTTCTCGGGCGCATTTCGCCGGAAAAAGGCGTCGACCGTGCGATCAAAGTAGCCCGGACGCTTGGAATTCCATTCAAGATTGCAGCGAAGATCGACAGGGTGGATGAGGCTTATTTCCGCGAGTACATTGCTCCGTTGCTCAAGGGTCCTGGCGTTGAGTTCATCGGCGAAATCACCGAGCAGGAAAAAACCGAATTTCTCGGCCAGGCCCTGGCGCTGATGTTCCTGATCGATTGGCCGGAACCGTTTGGGTTATCCATGATCGAGGCAATGGCCTGCGGCACACCTGTGCTGGCGTTCCGGCGCGGCGCGGTCGAAGAAATTCTGGAACGTGGCATCACCGGGCACGTTGTCGATACCCTCGAGGAAGCGATTGCCGCCGTGCCCCGGGTCATAAGCCTTGACCGGCGCACCGTCCGCCGACAATTCGAGGCGCGGTTCACCAGTACGCGCATGGCAAAGGACTACGCCAAAGTGTATAAATTCTTGCTGGACCAGATAAACCTTCCAGCGAAGATCGAAATTGTGCCCGTCTCGCGGGTTCCAGCCGAGGTTGAACCCGTGCCCACGGCCCCTGCGCAATATGCCATCGAGCCGAACGAGCCTGCCATTTGATGATTGCCGCGTCGCGGATCAAAGCAGCCGTACAAGCTGCCATCGCCGATGAACCTTTCTACATTCCAGCGACGGCGTCGCCTTCGAGGCCACGCCGAACGCTCAAACATGGCGATACGTTTGCCGTCGTCGACAGCCACGGTGACATCGGGGCATCGGGCGGAGCGCAGGACGGCATATTCCACTCCGACACGCGATATCTGTCGCGGTTCGAGCTCTTGCTCAACGGCATGCAGCCGTTACTGCTGGGCTCGAACCTGCGCGACGACAATTCCGTGCTTACGATTGACCTGACCAACCCGGACATTTTTTTTAACGGACAACTGGCGCTGCCGAAGGACACCCTGCATATCGTCCGGACGATGTTCCTGTGGCGGGGCTGTGCTTATCAACGGTTCGACGTCCGCAACCACGGCGATGTGCGGGTCATGTTCAGCCTGTCGCTGACTTTCGACAACGATTTCGCCGACCTATTTGAAGTGCGCGGCATGCATCGCGCCAGACGCGGGAAATCGGAAAATCTTTGCCGTCCCGAATCCGGCCGCGTGGAGATCGTATACGATGGTCTTGACGGTCGACGCCGCCGCAGTGTGCTGGCCTTCGAACCGCCTCCGGCCGTTCTACACAACAATATCGCCTCGTATCGGCTTGACCTGATGCCAGGGGAGCGTCGAACGGTCTGTCTCAGGGTCGAATGCAGCGGCGACGTTCAAAGCCGATATCGGAATTTCGTGCGCAGCATGATGGCAGCGGCGCACGAGTTGAAATCTGCGACGCGCCAGGCGGCAGCCGCGGCCACCTCGAATGAGATCCTGAACCAGATGTTGTGCCGCTCCGTGGCTGATCTTTACATGCTGATGACTCAGACGCCGCAGGGCCCTTATCCATATGCCGGGATCCCTTGGTACTCCACGACGTTCGGACGTGACGGAATCATCACGGCGATTCAGATGCTGTGGTGCGATCCGACGATTGCAAAGGGCGTGCTCAGGCGTCTGGCCGCATATCAGGCCAGGGACAACGATCCGAATCGCGACGCTCAACCGGGCAAGATTCTGCATGAGACGCGAGCCGGCGAGATGGCCGCGCTGGGCGAGATCCCATTTGGACTTTACTACGGTAGCGTGGATTCTACGCCGCTGTTTGTCCTGCTTGTCGGACTTTACGTTGAGCGTACGGGCGACATCGCCACGCTGCAGGAGCTGTGGCCAAACGTGGAGTCCGCACTTAGCTGGATCGATATTTACGGCGACATCGATGGCGATGGCTTTGTCGAATACCAGCGCGCGACCGAGCGCGGCCTCGCCAACCAGGGCTGGAAAGATTCTCAGGATGCCGTTTTTCATGCCGACGGCCGGCTGGCCGAAGGACCGATCGCACTCGCCGAAGTTCAGGGCTACGTCTATGCCGCCAAGCTGTATGCAGCGCACTGTGCGCGGCGACTGGGCGAGGAGACACGCGCCCGCGACCTCGAACTCCAGGCAGAGCGTCTGCGCGAACGCTTCGACAGCGCCTTCTGGTGCGACAGCATCGGCACCTACACGATCGCACTCGACGGAAACAAACGCCCCTGCCTGGTGCGCACATCCAACGCGGGCCAGGTGCTGTTTTCCGGAATCGCGAAACCCGAACGCGCAGCCATGGTCGCGAAGGGTCTCATGGAGCCCCGTTTTTTCTCGGGCTGGGGCATCCGCACGGTGGCGCTCGACGAGCCACGCTACAATCCGATGTCCTATCACAATGGCTCGATCTGGCCGCACGATAATTCATTGATCGCCATCGGACTTCGGCATTATGGGTTTACTGACGCGGTCGACCGCATATTCGCCGGAATGCTGCACGTCGCTTCCTACATGGAATTCCAGCGCCTTCCAGAACTCTTCTGCGGATTTCGTCGCCGTCGCAATCGTGGGCCCACGCTTTACCCCGTCGCGTGCTCGCCTCAGGCATGGGCAGCGGCCACGCCCTTTGCGCTGCTAGGGACGTTGCTCGGACTCGAATTCGATGCCGAGGCCAAGGAGATCAGATTGCGAGACCCGCATCTGCCACCGTTTATCGAAGAGCTGACAATCAAGGGATTGCGGCTCGGCGATTCGGCGCTCGACCTGTGCCTGCACGGGAAAGGCGACGACATTTCCCTGCGGATCTTGCGCAATGACGACAATATCCGTGTGGCGGCAATTTACTACTAGTTTAACGGGCGACCGATCGCGAGCCGAAGACCGCTCAACCAACCGCGCGCCAGAAGCAAGCGTAACTAAGCTGACTCAGGAACCCGGCTCGACTCCAAACTCCCACACCGGCAGCAGAGTAAAATTCCAGCAGCTTTAAGAACCCAGGCAGGAACAGGTCTTTATCGGTTGAGTTTATCAGATGGCCGCGCGAGTCCCCTGGTGCCCCCAAACCGCGTGGCTGTTAGGGCCAAGAGCATCGCGACGCCTTGGCCCTTTCTTCGGGAAGCCGCTCACACCGCCGCGATGGCTTCGATTTCCAGCAGGAAATTCGGATTCGCAAGTCCGCGCAGCACACAAAGCGTGCTGGCTGGCGGACCGTTGCCAAAATACTCCTGGAGAATCGCGCGGGCCTGCGGCAACAGCGCCGGTGGCGGCAAAAAGAAGAGCGCGACGATTCAGGTTTGACATAGTGTTTCCCCCTTGAGGAAACCGTATCACGCAATTTCGAGAGAGCGACCTAGGGCCTATTGTCGCTGGTTTCGGCCATTCGCCAAAGACGCAGGGCAACACGCAGTAAATGGAGAGCCCCATGGCAACGTTGACGCGCAAGTCATCGGCAAACGCGCACAAACCTCTCGCCAACTATTCTCACGTCGTGACCGCCCAGGGAGCGAATAAGCTCGTCTTCTGTGCCGGTCAGGTCGCCGCCGATCCCGCCGGCAAAGTCTTGCCGCCGGATGATTTCGGTGCGCAAACAAAAATGGTGATGGCGAACCTGGTTCTGGCTCTGGAGGAAGGCGGTGCCAGCCTGAAAGATGTGGTTAAGGT
>DASXST010000170.1:0-4860 GCA_036505835.1 Pseudolabrys sp.
CCATGCCAGCTGCTGCGGCGCGGCGTAATGAAACGCACAGCCTTGATAGCCTTGCTGGTGGATGCAGTAGAGTTCTGCCGCCGTGGCCTTACGACCGACGTCCTTCTCGAACTCCGCCGCCTCAGTCGCAAACTTTCTGGCGGCCGCGATCGAGCAGTCGCGGATGTCGTAGATATGACCCTGCCAATATTTGGCAAACTCCCAGTCGGAAAGCTGAAACAGACATTTATATTTGCCGGTCTTGGCTCTTGGATTGTAGCCAGACTCGATTTTGGCAAATGCCTTCATCATCCGCATGTCGACATTGAACAGCATTGCTGCCTGCTCGATCTCGGCCCGCATGTTGTTATCGTGCGGGGCGTGCGCAGCAGCGCTGATCTCGTCTGGCAACGGCACCGGCGTCCAATGCGTTGGCGAGTTGGCGTACATGATGTAGCCCTTCGACGCCGGATGATCGGACTCATCCAGCGATTGGGTATCAGGGTCGAGTGCCGCCAGCTCCATGCTCGGCTTTGGCTCGGCTTTGGTTTCCTGCGTGGGCGGCCGACGCTCGACAAAACTCTCGGCCACAACAGGAGCGTCGGCGCGACGGCGAGGCTTCTTGTCCCGGATAATTGTTTGATCAGCTTGCTTCGCGGAATCTGTATGCAGGGTCGCAACGATTGGTGCGAATGGCGTTTCAACTGGTGACAGTAGCGGCGCCATGCCGATCGCACCACTCGCAGGCAAACCGTTTCGTGCTTGAATCAACAGATCTTTGGCTAACCCCGAGGTGACTTGTTCTAACGTCGTCTGCCGCTCCAGCAGCGGTTTGATCTGCTGTTCGACCCGCTCCTGGTCGAGCCGGCTGATGCGATCGATTTGCGCTCGCAAATCAGCAATTTGGCCTTCATAGCTGATTTGAGTCTGAATCTGATGGCCGATCAGGCGGGTGTAGAGATCATCGCGAAAGGCGAAATAGGCGCCGGTCGCCATCGTCCCACATGCTGCCGTGACTAGCAGCGAGAATCTGATGGCCGGCATGCGTGAGCGTTTAGGCCGCGGATTGCGCCCGCCGAGTCGGCTTGACGGGTGGCGTGCTCGGCGACGCAGCGGAGGAGATGAAGTTGACATCGATGACCCCGTGGTGGCCCCCCAAGCGCGGTCGATCATCAACTGGACATGGCTAACAAATTATTAATCCAGGCTTCCCCTGCCACCGCGAATCCGCCACCGCGTGGTACCGCTCGTTCTGAGGGTTGGGGATTTGCGGCAAACGTCTTGCGATATAGGTTGTAGCATCAGCCGACCACCAACCATTAGCGATGACGCGAAAATATTTGCTTGCCGCATTCGCCATGCTTGCCACCGCTATCGTTGCTGCCGAAACAGCACAGCTTGCTTTAGACGCCAATGGCAACACCGCCAAAATATTAATAGCCCGACATGCCTTTACCATCGAAGAATGACTGTTTGCGTTGTGGGTTTTCATTTCTTGGACTCGAATTTATGGATCCCGCCAACGCAATGATGCGCGGCCTGCCGTATCCATTGCAGCGCGGACATTGCACGTCCCGAAGTGCAACCCGGATGGAGGCCTCCTGGTCACGCGGTTCCACGCGCAGGATTTCAGCGAAACTGGCAGTTTATTTTTGGATTCGGCGCGTAGCCCGTTACTGCCACCTGCGCACTCCGGCCCCAGCACAAATTGGGATTGCCCGTCCTCCGGCCGAACACTGTAATCGGGGTGTTCCACGGAACCGAAGGACTCAGCACATAGATGTCGGGTGCGGAGCCCATGACGGTGCCGCACAGCGGCATCCAGTACGCACAACCTTGGAGCTGAATGGAGCCGGGCGGGATTTTCCGCTTGGCGGCCTCGGCTTGCGTAGTCATGCCCGTCGCGGCGCAGACCACCGCTGTGATCGCAATTATTCGAAGCATTGTCATGTTGTCCCCCCTTTGTTTGGCCGGCTTCCGGCAAGTTTAGAAATAAAACAGGCAGGATCGATGTTGCGCAACCGTTCCAAACTACCGCTGCTTCGCTGCCCCCGCACTATCCCGCGCCTACGCTTGTTGGTCGCATGTCCGCTTTGGGTCAAAAGCAGACATTCGCACTGCAATCGCCATGTCCGCTTAACCCCGAAAGCGGACATTCGCATATTTATTGATTTTCGGTCATGCCCGCTGGGATTGCCGGTACCGGAGCAGGCTGTGGTGGTGCCGGCTGTGATGGAGTTGTCGGAGCCGGGGCAGGTTTCGGAGTGCGTTTTTTCGACTTTGCCTTTTAGCCGACTTCGCCGTCTTCATCCCCTTCTTCTTTCGCGCCGGGGCACCGCGCTTTGCCTTCTTGGATTTCTTCGCCACGTTCAATATCCCGATCAAAATTATGCCGCGACGGCACAGCCACTTATTGTCTTAACTTAATCGCACGCACCGCCTGACTAATATCGCCATGATCGATTATCCCCAAGATCGTAGCGAGTGGACACGGTCCCATGTCCGCTTTGGCTCAAAAGCAGGCATGCGCACCGCAAAAAGTCATGTCCGCTTTACCCCCGAAAGCGGACATGTGCGGTGCAACTAGGGATGTCCGCTTTGGGCCAATAGCGGACATGCTGAACAAACTGTCAGGAAAATATTCGGAACGAAAAAGCGCATTCTTGCGTTTCTTTCGCGTTTGGGGGCCGATGGAGTGCACTTGAGCATTCACACATGCGTACCAAGAGTCGATTCTCGCGTTGGCTCAAGGCGGCGGCCGTTCTGGCAGTAGCCGAATGCGCAGGCGTAGCTGTCGTTCAAGCACAATCCTCTGGCGATTTTTTCCGGTTCAACGGGTCGCATCTCCGATATGACAAATATCGCGGAAGCTTGTTCGACCCATTGGGCTGGGAGCGGCAGCGTCGGAAAGCGCATCGACGAAGCGACGGCCCGCAAGCGTCACCGCTGATTAAGGCGAAATCGAAGTCTGAGCAGAGCGAGCCAGCGACTTTGAAAAAAGCCGTCGGGTCTACGACCGGGTCCGTCGAAGACGTTCCGCTGCCGCGACCGCGGCCGCCATTCTCGCCGGAGCCTCACTCTTTTGCCGAGGCGGCAGGCCCCGGTTTCGATACCACGAATGTCACCAGCGCATTGAGCGATTGTGATCAGCGGCTGGCGGCAATCGCCACTATCGAGTTGCTGCCGAGGCTCATCGGCCCCGGTGACTGCGGCGGCCGCGATATGATCAGGCTCGATGCCGTGCTGCTTCCCAACCGCAAGCGTGTCGAGGTCAGGCCTACAGCGATCTTGCGCTGCGCGATGGCGGAATCCTTTGCTGCCTGGGTCCGAGACGAGGCCTCCGATCACATCGCCGCGCTTGGGGACGCGCTGCGCACCGTTGATACCCTCGGTTCGTACGAGTGCCGCGGCCGTAAAAGCGTTGCCGACGCCAAATTAAGCGAACACGGCAAAGGTAATGCCATCGATGTCCGTGCCTTGGTCCTGGCGGGCGGTCGCCACATCGACCTCACCGATGAGGCCGTTTCAAAATCGCTTCGCGACAATTTGCGAGATTCCGCCTGTCATCGCTTTACGACGGTGCTGGGACCAGGCGCTGACAGCTATCACAGTAACCATATCCATCTCGATATTCTCGAACGAAGAGGTGCCCGTATTTGCCAATGGGATGTGCGCGAGCCGCCTCCCCCGCCGGCTAAAGTCGCGAGCGGGCCTGTTCGGCTGGCCGCCACATCGATGCTCGCTCAGCCCAGGTTGTCAGAGAACCAGACGGTCACCGCAGGCCCCTGGGCAATCGTGCCAGCCTACAAGGCCAATAAGTTGCAAAGCTGCACCATGAGCCGTTCCGATGGCGAGCTTGGAGCAACGTTCGTGCGCGCCCAAGACGGGCTGTCGGTTATCCTCGAGTCGCAGCAGTGGAAGCTTCACCGCGGCAAGGCTTATCCTGTTCGTCTCACGGCAGGCTCGCGATCCGTGGATGCCAACGCCCGTGCGGAAACGAAAAGTGTGATTATCCCGCTTGCAGACAGCACGCTCAATTCAAGGCTTCGATCGGCAAATAACCTTCAAGTGCACGCCGAGGGTGCCACGCTGCGGGTGCCGCTTGATAGCAGCTCGACGGCATTTGAACGTCTTGAGGAATGCTTCAATAGTGGCGAAGCGCCTGAGACAAACCCCTTCGTGAAACGCAACACATCGGAGAGCAATCCATTCGTCGCGCCTGGCCGGAAGCGTTAGGGAATGTCCCTTTACCCCCCGAAAGCGGACATCCAAATGGCACATGAAGCACGAAATTTTTCGGTACTCGAAACGCTAGGTCACCACAGGTAGTACGCACATCGCGACACGGCGACCGCCGACAACGCGGTTCACCGCCGGCGTTCATGCTCCAGCCACTCCAGTAACAGTCGCACGTTTCGCCGGTTCGCGCGCCACAACACATCGAAAGCGTCGCCGACTAGTGGCACTGCACCCAACACACCATCGAGCGCTACGTTGCGGAGCATGCGCGCAATGACGTGGCCCGGCGCGCCGAGCTGGTAGGCCTCGTGCACGATGAATAGCGACAGCACCGTAGTGATGATGTCGCCGACGACGGGAAAGAGCCCGATCAGCCCATCAAGGCCGAATCGTACGCCGGTGCCGGGGATGACGAGCGCGGTGTCGAGCAGGGTGGCAAGCGCGTCGATCCGCGCGATGCGGGCGCCACGAGAGCGCGGACGCGCCAAGTCGAAGCCGAAGCCATAGGTGGTGGTCATTGGTGGTCCGTCCTCCGCGACCCCAGATGGGTATGCGGGGCGGCGAGCGCAAGCGTTCAACCGAAAGCGGGCGTGCTCGTGACGAGACGTTAGATGCGACGGGTCGTCTGCGTTACGCACCGCC
>DASXST010000171.1:0-24344 GCA_036505835.1 Pseudolabrys sp.
GGCCAAGGGTAAGTAAAACGGTGGCAGACAAGCTGGCGGACAGTCTGGCCTATCCACCGCGCATGATGCGGCTGAGCCGTGTCGCCGCGTACATCGATGTTTCACCATCGACATTTCTTCGGATGGTGGAAGAGGGCGCTATGCCGAAGCCGGTCATCCGCAACGGGCTTCGGATGTGGGATCGAATCGAAGTCGATTCGGCCTGCGATGATCTGAAGGAAGGGCCGACAAACACTTACGACAAAGCGATGGGACTCAAATGACAACGCGAACCAAATACGTGACCCGCAAGGCCGATCCGAAGAATCCGGGCCGGTTCTGGAATTATTTCCGCGCCAAGGGCGTGTACACGCGGCTGCCGGATGATCCGGCGTCGGCGGAATTTGCCCGCGAGTACGATGACTGCCTTGCCACGCTGAAAGGGCTACCGCTACCGAGTCTGCGCACTAGGCACGACCGCAAGCCGCGCGAACTGCCCGAGCCGCGCAAGCAATATCCGGTTGGCACCATCGGTTGGCTGATTCCGCACTACATAACGTCGGCCACATGGGAGCAGTACAGCGAAGGCACGCGCATGAATTATCGTCGCGCGCTCGGCCTGTGCGCGCACAGATCGGCGATGTGCTGATCACCGATCTCGACGCCTCGCGTGTCGATCACTATACCCACAAGATCGAACGCCGCTATGGCGGCGCGGTGGCTGATCAGCAGAAGGCGTTGATTTCGAATCTGTGGGAGGAGGCAAAGGATCACGTCGAGATCAACCGCAAGGGCAAGATCAATCCGACGCTCGACACCAAGGTCCGCTACCGGGTGAAGAAACAGACCAAGGAATGGTCGGCCGAAGCGCACGAAGCATTTCTGGCAACGGCGCGTTCGACGCTCACGCTCGCTGCCGACTTGCTCTACTTCACCGGCCAGCGTGGTGGTTACGCGACCAAGGTGCGCTGGTCCGATATCAGCGAGGCCGACACCGAGAACGGCAAGCGCTGGGTCCTGCGCGTGGTGCAGCAGAAGACCGGCAAGGCGTTATGGCATCAATTGCCCGATCCGCTCGCCGAACGCCTGCGCCATGAGCCGCACGTCTCCGAAGAATTCGTTTTGACCAATGCGTGGAAGCGTCCATGGGCATCGGCGTCGGTGTTGAACCATGCCATCACCCGGCACTTCCGCAGGATTGGCATCAAGGGTTTCACCATGCACGGCCTGCGCGCGGCTGCTGCCCGCGACATCGCCTCGAGCGGCGGCGGCACCGATGGCGTCAAGTCGATCACCGGGCATGTGAGCGACAAGCTCGCCCGCCAGTACGCCGAAGACTACGACCAGCGCCGAGTCAATTCGCTCACCGTCGAGGCGTGGAATGCAGACTTGCGGCGGAAGGCATCAGCCAAGCAAATCGCCACGCCGGAAGAGCGTCGACGCAAGTTGCGGATCGTCGGGTGAACAGGAAAGGAACGGATTGTCAGCCACTTCCCACCAAAAGTGGGAAGTTCTCAAAAAAATTCGCAAAAATGGCATGGGAAGCCATTGATAACACAGTGAAGTCGCAATTCGGCAACATTGTTGTATAAAAGCACCAATATCGGGGAGGGCCCGAGCCTTTTGGCCGGCGCGTCAGTTGGCGGTCGCTTTCCCGAGTTTCTGCGCAGGGGGCTATGAGCGTCGAACAGGCCGCCACAGCCGAAACAGCCCTTGCCGGCGCTCCCGCAAAAAGGGGTGAATCTCGGATTGTAGGACCGGTCGTCGTCGGGCTGGCCTTGTTCTCCGCCTTCGTCACCTTCGTTGTCCTCGCCGATCTCACGCCTATTTCGCCGACCCACAATGTCGTCGTAACGCTGCTGCTGGTGAACGCGGCGACGGTGCTCCTGTTGCTTGGCATCATCGTGCGCGAGGTCTGGCAAGTGGTGCAGGCGCGACGCAGCGGGCGCGCCGGTTCTCGACTGCACGTGCGCATCGTCGGGCTGTTTTCGATTATCGCAGCCGCTCCAGCCATCATGGTGGCGATTGTTGCGAGCGTCACGCTCGATCGTGGCCTCGATCGCCTGTTCTCGACACGCACGCGATCCGCGATCGAAAACTCTCTCATCGTCGCGGAAGCCTATTTGCGAGACCATGCGCAGATCGTGCGCTCCGACATCATGGTCATGGCGTTCGATATCGCGCGGACCAAAGCTGTTTTCGAGCAGGACCCCGACAAACTGCGTCAGTTTCTCACATTCCAGGCCTCAGTGAGGGGCCTTGGCGCTGCCGTCGTTATCGACAAGGATCTCAACGTCGTTGCCCGCGCCACTATCAACATCAATCAGACATTCGCATTGCCGCCGCGCGATGCATTGTCCCACATTTCAGAGAAAGAACCGCAAATCGTCTTGCTGCCGGACGCCAATTACGTCGCCGCTGTCATCAAGCTCGAACAGTTCGACAACCATTATCTTTACATAACGCGCCTGCTGGACCCTCGCGTCGTGCCGCAATTGCAGGCGACACGTGCAAGCGTCACCGAGTATGCAGCGCTCGAGACCCGACGGCTCGGCGTTCAGGTGGCGTTTGCGTTGATGTATACGGTGATCGCGCTGATCGTGCTGCTTTCAGCAGTCTGGATCGGTTTCAACTTTGCCAACCGATTGGTGGCGCCGATCCGGCGCCTGATAGGCGCCGCGAACGCAATCTCGACCGGCAATCTTTACGTGCGGGTTCCGGTTCGTCAGGCGGAAGGAGATCTCGCTCATCTCGGCGAGACTTTCAATCGCATGACCCAGGAGTTGCGCACCCAGCGCGATGACATCATGCACGCGCGTGATCTCATCGACAGCCGCCGGCGCTTCACCGAGGCCGTGCTGTCCGGCGCCAGCGCGGGTGTCATTGGCGTTGATAGCAAGGGCAATGTCAGCATTCTGAACCGGTCTGCGGAAAAGCTGATCGGCCGCGCCGAAAGCGAGGCGCTGGGCCAACCGCTGATCGATGTGCTTCCCGAACTTGCGGACACCATGGCGGCGGTTCAATCGGGTGCTCCGGCGCAAAATCAGATCACCATCAGCCGCAACGGCCGCGAGCGGAACTTGTCGGTTCGCGTAACCAGTGAACAATCCACCGACTCGGATCGCGGCTACGTCGTGACGCTCGACGACATCACCGAATTGGTGGCTGCGCAGCGGACATCGGCATGGGCCGACGTTGCACGCCGGATTGCGCATGAGATCAAGAATCCGCTCACTCCGATCCAGCTGTCGGCGGAGCGTCTGCGGCGCAAATACGGAAAGATGATCGGCGAAGATAGTACGGTATTCGAACAGTGCACCGACACGATTGTTCGCCAAGTCGACGACATAAGGCGGATGGTTGACGAGTTCTCGCACTTCGCGCGCATGCCGAAGCCTGTCGTTGCGGCTGAAGACGTTGCGGACGCAATCCGGCAGACTGTTTTCCTGATGCGCGTCGGCAATTCGGAAATCGATATCAATGTCGATATCAAGGAAGACCCGATGCCGGCGCGCTTCGATCGGCGCCTGATTTCGCAGGCGCTGACCAACATCATCAAGAACGCGACTGAAGCAATTGCCGCCGTACCGCCAAGCGAGCTCGGAAAAGGCGTAATCCAGGTCTACGCCGAAAGGGAAGGGGGCGACATCGTCATCGATGTCGTGGACAACGGCGTTGGCCTGCCGAAGGAAAATCGAAGCCGGCTGCTCGAGCCCTATGTCACGACCCGCGAAAAAGGCACCGGTCTTGGCCTTGCGATCGTGGGGCGCATCGTCGAGGAACACGGCGGCACGATCGAGTTGCGCGACGCCGCCGACAAGATTCCCGGTCAGCGCGGTGCCTGGGTGCGCGTACGGTTCGCGTCTTCCGGTAAGACTGAAAACGCAGAATCCGAAAAGCCAAAGGTCGCAAGCGAGTAACAGATGGCAGGTGAAATTCTGATTGTCGACGACGAAGCCGATATCCGCGATCTGGTGGCCGGCATCCTCCAGGACGAGGGTTATAATACACGCACTGCGCGCAACAGCGACGATGCGCTCTCGGCGATCGCAACGCGCAGGCCAAACCTTGTGTTTCTCGATATCTGGCTGCAGGGCAGCAAACTTGACGGGCTGCAGCTGCTCGACACCGTCAAGCAGGAACAGCCCGATCTTCCCGTTGTCATGATTTCCGGCCACGGCAATATCGAAACCGCGGTGGCGGCTATCAAACACGGCGCCTACGATTTCATCGAGAAACCGTTCAAGGCCGATCGGCTTGTTCTGGTCGCGGACCGCGCGCTTGAGAACTCTCGCCTGAAGCGTGAGGTCAAGCAGCTCAAGCAGCTCTCGCCGCAGCCTTCGACGCTCGTTGGTCGTTCCGCCTCGATCGGACAATTGCGCCAGGCTATTGAACGCGTGGCCCCGACCAATAGCCGCGTGCTCGTCGTAGGCCCGTCGGGGGCGGGCAAGGAACTCGCCGGTCGAACAATTCACCAGCGGTCGGCCCGCGTGAATGGTCCTTTTGTCGTGATCAACGCGGCGGCGATTACCCCGGAGCGAATGGAAATCGAGCTTTTTGGCGTTGACCAATCGAACGGCACGGAGGGGCGAAAGCCGGGAGCTCTCGAGGAGGCGCATAGCGGCACGCTCTTCATTGACGACATCGCTGACCTGCCGCGAGAGACGCAAAACAAGATCCTGCGTGTGCTCGTGGACCAGACCTTCCAGCGGGTCGGGGGAAGCACCAAGATTGCCGTCGACGTGAGGATCGTGTCGTCGACCTCGCGCAATCTCGAGACATTGATCACCGAAGGGAAATTCCGCGAGGATCTGTACCACCGGCTTGCGGTCGTGCCGATTCGCGTGCCTCCCCTTGCGGAGCGACGCGAGGATATTCCCGACCTTGTCGACTACTTCATGGACCAGATTTCGGCGGCGACAGGCCTGCCCAGGCGGCGCATCGGCGAGGACGCGATGGCGGTTCTGCAGTCCCACAATTGGCCCGGGAATGTAAGGCAGCTGCGCAACAACATCGAACGACTGATGATACTGGCCGGTGGCGATCCCGAGGCTGTGATGAACGCGAGCATGCTACCGCCGGATGTCGGCTCAATGGTGCCGAGCATGCCGAATGGCAATGGGGGCGAGCACTTGATGGGCTTGCCGCTGCGGGATGCGCGAGAAGTATTCGAGCGCGAGTATCTGGTTGCGCAGATCAGCCGATTTGGCGGCAACATATCGCGGACCGCCGAATTCGTTGGCATGGAGCGATCAGCTTTGCACCGCAAGCTCAAGGCGCTCGGAATCGATTAACTGCTCATGTCCCGAATTGCCTACGTCAATGGTCGCTACTTGGCGCGGAACGAAGCCAAGGTTCCTGTCGAGGACCGTGGCTATCAGTTTGCTGACGGAGTCTATGAAGTCTGCGAGGTGAGGGGAGGACGTCTGGTCGACGAACGACGTCATATGGCGCGTCTCGAGCGCTCGCTTGGCGAATTACGCATTGCGCGTCCGATGTCGCAAGCCGCACTGGCAGTTGTGCTGCGCGAAACAATTCGTCGAAATCGGGTACGCGATGGCATTGTGTATGTCCAGGTCACCCGTGGCGTGTCGCGCCGAGATTTCCCGTTCCCGTCCGCAGACACACGTCCGTCTTTGGTTGTGACCGCGCGCAGCAGCCCTATCGAGCAGCTCGAGGACGTTGCCGCACAGGGGATAGCGGTGGTCACCGTGCCTGACATCCGCTGGAAACGCGTGGACATAAAATCTGTGTCGTTATTGCCGAACGTTTTGGCAAAACAGGCCGCCCGCGAGCAGGGCGCGCGCGAGGCTTGGCTTGTCGACATTCAAGGGCATGTTACGGAGGGCGCTTCGTCGAATGCCTGGATCGTGAGCCGCAATGGCAAGCTGATAACCCATCCAATCGGTCAGGACATCCTGTCCGGGATCACGCGTTCGGTTGTGATCGATGCGATCAGGGCGCAGGGCCTCCCCTTTGAGGAACGCTCCTTCACGATCGAGGAAGCCTATTCCGCCCGCGAGGCCTTCATTACGTCGGCCAGCCAGACCGTATTGCCGGTGGTCAGCATCAATGGTCGGCCAGTCGGCAATGGCGCGCCCGGACTGATCGCGACCGGCCTGCGGCGCGACTACCATCGCTATGCCGAGATCAGCGAATAGCGTTTCGACGCAATTTTGGCCGAACCTTGAATTCGGCCAAACTCGGCAAAATCCTTTAATTTCTAAGGGTTAGGGGCGCACACGCCAACTTCTGCTTGCGCCGGAAAGGTAGCTGCCATCTAATAGTGACACTCCCGGGGCCTCGCACCGCTTTGCGAGGGGCAAAGCGGCGCATGTTCTCAACGCATGCCGAAGGACTTGGGCAAATAATGTCTCGCGCTCTAGACGCGAGCAAAAAATGGAAAAACGGCCATGGCCGCCGATCGTGCGCAAAACCTGCAAGACACATTTCTCAATCACGTCCGCAAAAGTAAAATACCGCTCACAATTTTTCTGGTGAACGGTGTCAAATTGCAGGGCGTCGTGACCTGGTTCGATAACTTCTGCGTGCTGTTGCGACGAGATGGACATTCCCAACTCGTCTACAAGCATGCGATTTCGACCATCATGCCCGGTCACCCGATCCAGCTATTCGAAGGAGCCGACGAGCCGCCGGCCGGAGATAAACCCTAGTTGGAAGTACGACGTCGCGACCAGCGTGCCGATCGTCTGAGCCCGAGCGCATCGGGTGTTGAGACCGGTCGAGCAATTGTCATCGAGCCTTGGTTGAAGAAGCCGCCTTCCAGAAGCGGCGGCCGCTCGCCAGCGGACGCGCGCACGCCTGAAGCGCGTCTTGACGAAGCCGTTGGGCTTGCGCGCGCTATCGATCTGACAGTCGTCGAATCCGGACTGGTTACGCTAAGCGAGATTCGACCCGCGACCTATATCGGCAAGGGCAAGGTCGATGAAATCGCCGGGCTTGCAAAAAGCGCGTCGGCCTCGATCGTGGTCATGGATTGTCCACTTTCGCCAGTTCAGCAGCGCAATCTGGAGAAGGCGTGGAACACGAAAGTAATCGACCGCACGGGATTGATCCTCGAAATTTTCGGACGGCGCGCGCGCACGCGCGAGGGTGCGTTGCAGGTCGAGCTTGCGCATCTCACGTATCAGAAGAGTCGACTGGTGCGCTCGTGGACCCATCTTGAGCGTCAGCGCGGTGGGTTCGGCTTCCTGGGCGGCCCGGGCGAGACCCAGATCGAGGCGGATCGCCGCATCATCGAAGAGCGTATCACACGGATCGAGGTCGAGCTCGACAAGGTCAAGCGTACGCGCAAGCTGCACCGCGACAGCCGCAAGCGCGTGTCTTATCCGATCGCAGCGCTGGTCGGATACACAAATGCCGGCAAGTCAGCGCTCCTTAACCGGATGACCGCGGCGAGGGTGCTGTCGGCTGATATGTTGTTTGCAACACTCGACCCGACCCTGCGCGTAATCGAATTGCCGCACGGCGCGAGGATCATCATGTCGGATACCGTCGGCTTCATCTCGGAACTTCCCACTATGCTGGTGGCGGCGTTCCGCGCGACGCTGGAAGAAGTCATCGAAGCGGATGTCATCCTGCACGTGCGCGACATCTCGCATGAAGATTCAGAAGCGCAATTGCGCGATGTCGAAAAAGTTGTCAGCGAATTGGATATCACCGCGACTGATGGTCGGGTCATCGAAGTCTGGAACAAGCTCGACAGACTAGACGGCGCCGGCCGGGAGCGGGTGCTGAATCTGGCCGGGCGTCAGACTTCCGATCGACGCCCGATACCGGTCTCGGCGTTGACCGGAGAGGGGATCGACCGTCTCGTCGATGCGATCGAGGCGCGCTTGAGCGAAAGCCGCCTCACGTTCGAAGTCTCGATCGATCCTGCCGACGGCGCAGGCTTGAGCTGGCTCTATCGCCACTCAGAGGTGCTGGTAAAGGATATGCGTGACGATGGCAGCATGGCGGTCACCGTGCGGGCAGATCCCGACAACGCGGCACGGGTGCGCGCCCGGTTCAATTCCTGAAGCTATTTTTCCGCAGCCTTCGCCTCGTTCCACAACTCGTCCATTTCAGCGAGGCTCGAACTCTTTGGCGTTTTTCCGCGCGCCGCCAAGGCCCGCTCTATGGCCGCGAAGCGCCGTTCGAACTTGAGATTGGCCTCACGTAGGACGCCCTCCGGGTCGGCATCGAGATGGCGGGCAAGGTTGACCAGGGTGAACAGAAGATCGCCAACCTCTGCGCCAACACGGCTCCTCTCGGCGCTATCGAGCTCCCTCTCAATCTCGTCCGCTTCCTCCCGGATCTTGGCCAGGACCGCTTTCGGATCGTTCCAGTCAAAACCCACCCGCTCGGCATTGTCCTGCAGTTTCAGCGCACGCGTTAAGGCGGGCAGGGCAACCGGTACCCCGGCCATTGCTCCGCCGGGCGCCTCCTCGCCTCGCTCGGCCTTTTCCTCGGCCTTGATCCGTTCCCACAGGCCTTCGACCGATTTGGCGGTCTTGCCCTCGGCATCTGCAAAGACGTGCGGGTGCCGGCGCACAAGCTTGGTGGTGATCGTTTCGACCACGTCGGCAAAATCGAAGGCGCCTTGCTCCTGGGCTATCCGGGCATGGAAGACGACCTGCAGCAAGAGGTCGCCGAGCTCATCCTTCAACCCGACGAGATCATCACGGGCGATCGCGTCCGCGACCTCGTAGGCTTCCTCGATTGTGTACGGAGCGATGGTGCGAAAACTCTGCTCAAGGTCCCACGGGCAGCCGCTGCCTGGCGTCCGCAGGGCCGCCATAATCTCAATCAGGCGGGAGATGTTGCGGGAGGGCTTCACGGGCTGCAGACCGGAGGGAGGGTTTTGGCGCTGTTGCGCCAAAGCTACCAAACCATGTCTCACGCGGATAATCTCAGATGGCAGATTCGCATAAGACATATTATGGAATATTTCCAGGTGCGTTTCGAGAAGACTGCAAATAGTCCCGAATAATTTGGAGCGCGAGACACATCGGCACTGGCTTATAACCCCGAAAAGGTCATTTGGTCATAAGCAGGCTCTACGCCTGGCGGCAGCTGCGCGCACAAAGCTGCGTAGTCCAGGTCGGTATGGAGATTAGTCAAAATTGCGCGCCTGGGCTTGATCCTGGCGATCCAATCCAGGGCCTCGTCGAGGTTGAAATGGCTCGGGTGTGGACTTTTGCGCAGCGCATCGACGATCCAGACGTCGAGTTCCGCAAGTGCCGAGATGCTGTCGGCAGGCAGGCTCTTGATATCGGCCGAGTAGGCCACATTGCCAAAGCGGAAGCCCAGGGACGGGATATCACCATGATCCTGCAGCACCGGCAGTGCGTCGACCGGGCCACCCTGTCCGTTGATGGTAACCGGCTTGCCCGCGAGCAGGCGCTTTTCGGTGGCAATGGGCGGATACTCGCTGCCGGGCGGCGTCATGAAGCAATAGCCGAACCGGGCATGCATGGCACGCGAGGTGGGTTCGTCGAGATAGACGTCGACACGGCGGCGCTTGTGGACGAACAAAGGCCGTAGGTCGTCGATGCCGTGCGTATGGTCGGCGTGTTCGTGCGTGATGAGCACCCCGTCAAGCCAGTCAACTTCGGCGTCGAGCAGCTGCATCCGAAGGTCCGGCGAGCAATCGACCAGCACGCGTGTCCGGTGCCCTTGCGCGTTCCGGCGCTCGACCAACAGCGAGCAGCGCCGCCGCCGATTCTTTGGATTTTCAGGATCACAGGAGCCCCAGCCCAGCGCGACGCGCGGCACGCCCATGGACGAACCGCACCCGAGAATGGTGAAAGTTAATGTCATGCGGCGTCGGCTAACACGCGTGGCACCTTACTGAAGAGGCGGAAAAAATTCTCCGTCGTCTGCCGCGTAATCTCGTCGGCAGCTACGCTGCGCGCATCCGCTAAAACTTTAGCGGTTTCGACTACGTACGCGGGTTCATTGCGTTTTCCCCGGTAAGGGAGCGGCGCGAGATAAGGGGCATCAGTCTCGACCATGATGCGGTCGGCCGGAAGCGCGGCAGCAATCTCGCGGAGCGCGTCCGAGTTCTTGAACGTCAAAATGCCCGTGAACGACACATAGTGTCCCAGGTCAATCGCCGCGAAGGCGAGATCCCGACCGCCGGTGAAACAATGCAGCACGGCAGGGAAGGCCCCCTTCCCGCTTTCCTCGCGCAAGATCTGCACCATGTCTGCATCGCAGTCGCGCGAATGGATTACCAGGGGCAAGCCCGTCTCGCGCGCAGCTGCGATGTGCTGCCGGAAGCTGGCCGCCTGCGCTTCGCGGGGACTGTTGTTGCGGAAATAGTCGAGCCCCGCCTCCCCGATTGCCACGATCTTTGGGTGCTTGGCCAGACCGACGAGCTTTTGCGGGTCCACGTCTGGTTCTTCGTCGGCATAGTGCGGATGGGTGCCGACAGAACAGAAGACTTCGGTAAATTTTTCCGCGATCGCAAGCACCTGTGCGTGTCTTTTCACGCGAGTCGAGATGGTAACGATGCGGCCGATGCCGGCAGCGCGAGCCCGACCGATGACGGCATCAAGCTCGGTCGAAAAGTCCGGGAAATCGAGATGGCAATGGCTGTCGACAAGCATGGGTTCAGCAAAAGTTCGTTCGAAAAGACACCTGACGAAACGGGAGCAACATCTGGGGCTGTTGGTAACGACTGGTCCACGTGGTGGTCAAGTTTGTGGAACTTTAGCTTACAAGCCCTTGTGAACCTTACGTGAGCTTGGTGACTTGTTTGCGGTGTAATCTTCCAGAGAGGAAACCAATGCTGAAGAAACTGGCTTTCGGCGGAAGCATGGGCAGCGCCCCGATGGGCGAAGGCAATCCGCGGCGATAAATTGAACCAACGAAGGCACGCGAGACCAGTCTCGCGTGCCTTTTTCAATCGGTCATTTTTTGTCTTCTGTTTCGACGTAACGCGGAAACAAAGGCGACGGCGGCGGCAAGGCAGCGCCCGGCTTGATCCGCGAGCCCGGTTTGAGCGCATCGAAAGAGCGCGCGTCTGGCTCCACCGCCAACAGATCGAGCAACTTGGACGCCGAAGCCGGAACAAAAGGCTGCGCCAAAATAGCAACCTGGCGCAGGACCTCAGCCGTCACGTAGAGGACGGTGCCCTGCCGTTTCGGGTCGGTTTTTGCCAGCGCCCAAGGCGCCTCCGAAGCAAAGTACCGGTTGGTGTCGGCCACGACAACCCAGACGCAATTGAGCACCTGGTGGAGCTGCTGCGTTTTCATGTGCTCGCGCGCTGTTCCGATCATCGCATCCGCGGCCGCGAGAACAGTCTTGTCGCTTTCCGCAAAGGGCCCCGGCTCCGGCAATTTGCCGGCACAGGCCTTCGCGATCATCGACAATGAGCGCTGCGCCAGATTTCCAAGGTCATTGGCCAAGTCCGCATTGATGCGATTGACAATCGCCTCGTGACTGTAGTTGCCATCCTGGCCGAACGGCACTTCCCGCAGGAAGAAATAGCGGAATTGATCGACGCCATAGGCGTCGGCCATCGTGAAAGGGTCGACCACGTTGCCGACCGACTTCGACATTTTCTCGCCGCGATTGAACAGAAAGCCGTGCGAAAAAATTCGCTGCGGCACCTCGAGACCGGCCGACATCAGGAAGGCCGGCCAATAGACAGCATGAAAGCGCACGATGTCCTTGCCGATGACGTGAAGGGCGGCCGGCCAGTAGCGCTTGAACTTCTCGCTTTCGGTGTCGGGAAAACCGACGCCTGTGATGTAGTTGGTCAGAGCATCAACCCACACATACATGATGTGACCGTCGCTGCCAGGCACGCGGATGCCCCAGTCGAAAGTGGTGCGCGAGATAGACAGATCCTGCAGGCCGCCACGCACGAAACTCGCAACCTCGTTCAGGCGCTCTTTCGGCAGAACGAAATCTGGTCGCTCGTAGAGTTTCAGCAGCTTGTCCTGATAGGCGGACAGCTTGAAAAAATAGCTCGCCTCCTCGACCCACTCCACCGGCGTCCCAGTCTTTGAAGCGACGCGGACCTTGCCTTCATTAAGGTGCGTCTCGTTCTCCGCGTAATACGCTTCATCGCGCACGGAGTACCAGCCGGCATATTTGCCTAAGTAAATGTCACCGTTCTGCTCCATCCGCTTCCAGATCGCTTCGGATGAACGGTGATGGCGCTCTTCCGTGGTATGTATGAAATCGTCGTTCGAGCAATTCATCTGCTTCACCATCGCCTCGAAGCGCGGCACGTTGCGGTCGAGCAGCTGTCGCGGGGTCAGCCCGTCCTTGGCTGCCGTTTGTTGGATCTTCTGACCATGCTCGTCGGTGCCGGTCAGGAAATAGACGTCAAAGCCATCGAGCCGCATGAAACGCGCAATGGCATCGGTTGCGATCGCCTCATAGGCATGGCCGATATGCGGCGGCCCATTCGGATAGGAGATCGCAGTGGTGACGTAAAATGGCGTCCGTGCCGGCATTTTCGTGTGTTCGTTCAAAGACGTGGATGGCCGGGAAAGGCCCGGCCATAACGAAGTGGGATTAGGTATCAATCACGGACGATGGGAGCAAGTAACGGAATTGCCAGCCCGCACCGCCCTTCGTAGACAGGTCGATATGACAGCTGATTCCCGCAAGTACAGTCTTGGGCGAGCTGCGGCAATCGACTGCCCAGCAGATCCTCGATTTTCATCGCATGCCATCGCGTGCGGCCCGTCGGCATTAGCTCAGGCATTTGGCGGTCATGCCGGGGTGTGCAGCCCGTCAACTCTTCATGGGCGGATAGTCGCGTGAGAACACGGGCTGGGCCAGGAATTCCTTTGGGTCCATGGTCCAGAACTGGCTGACCTTGTTGTAGGTCTTAACGGTCTTGTTCACCATTTTGCCGTTCTGTTTCTCGGCCCGCCCCACGTACACATCGATGACGGCATTGCCATAGTCGTCGAAACTCAGGGGTCCGCGCGGAGTATCGGCAAGTGTGACGGTGCGTACGGCCTTCACGAGTTGGTCGGCATTGTCGGACTTGCCGCCGGTTTTTGCGAGCGCCGTCTCGATCACCTGCCCATTTGCATAGAAGCACCTCGCATACGACGTCACATTCGGGAATTTGCGCGACATAGGGTGCGTAATCGGCGGTGTTGAGCGGCGACCATAGTTTCCTCATCACCTAGCCGCCGCGCTCCTCGAGCACGCGCTGAAAGCCGCCGACCTGTTCGTAACCGAAAGCAAAATCATCGCCCATGGTCGCGGCGCGCTTGAGTTTCATTTCGTTGATCACATAGTCGGCTAGCGGATAGAGGCACTGAGCCGAGGTGTACGAGGTCCGCGTAAGGTAAGGATTTGCTTTTCGCTGCGTCACGTCCTCGGCGCCGGCGAAAGCGAGCGTCGGCATTTTTGCCTGTGCCAGGTAATCGACCGTTGCGGAGCAATTCGAACGCGGCGAAGGGGCCGAGCACGATGTCGACCTTGTCGTGTTCGACAACCTCCTGCGCCTTGTTTTTGGCGCCAGCCGGGTTACCGCCCCTGTCCGCGACTATCAGATCGATCTTGCGACCCGACAGCGTGAAATTCTTGTCCTTGAGAAAAGAGCTGATGCCTTCCTCGAAATGAATGCCGCCGGCGGCGAGCGGCCCGGTCTTCACCGTGAGCAGACCGATCTTGAGAGGTGCATTCTGTGCGATCGCCGGCATGGGAAAGACAGCGACGGCAGCCGCGGATCCAGCAAGAAACTGACGACGACTGGCCCTGTACCTCATGTCATCCTCCCGTCCTGGTGCAGCGGATTTTTTATGTAGCTAAGGTCCTGGAATTCAACCATAACGCGCCGCACAAGCGAACCCAAGTTTCAGTCTCGCGTCACGCCTTCTGCAAGGGCGCCGAAGACCGAAAAGACCAGAGGTTTGCGTTCCAGATTGTAAGTCTCCGCCTCGCGCGCGGCGCGGTTGATTTTTTCCCAGGTTTCCGCGATGTGCGCCATCTGCGGCTTTGCTCGCGAGCCTTCCGACAGTCGCGCCGACAGCCAGCCGTTGACCAGATCCATGAAGGTCTCGAGCGGTTTCGGGTCGGTGCCGCCAATTGCCTCGCCGAGCGCATGAAGCGAGCGCGGATCGGGATTGGGCAGTTGCGCGAACAATTCGGTGGTGCGTTGACGCAGCGCCAGCATCGAGCCGTCGAGCAAAGCCAGGGCGCGGCCAACGCTCCCTTCCGCTGCCTCGGACGCCTGTCTCACATCCGGGTCGGCTGCATCTTTCCCTGCCGCCTCGGAAAGCGCGCGAGCGACACCTTCGATCGCAAGGGGGCGCAGCAACAGACGCCGGCAGCGCGAGCGGATTGTTGGCAATTCGCGCCCGGGCGCATTGCTGACCAGCAACAAAAGCGACCTTTGCGGCGGTTCCTCCAGCACTTTCAACAACGCATTGGCGCCTTCGCGCTGCAGATCATCGATCGCGTCAACGATAGCGATGCGCCACCCCCCTTCCCAGGCCGTCGAGCCGAAGAACGAAACCGTGCGGCGTACATCGTCGACGCGTATGGCGGTGTAAAGCTTTCCGGTCTGCTCGTTGAGAGTTCGCTCCAGCACCAAAAGGTTGCCGTGCGCTTGCGTGGCAACCCGGCGCGCAACCGGATGGCCCGGATCAACTGCAAGCGACGTCGCCCGCTGGACGCCGGGAGTTCGCGGATCCGGATGCGCGAGCACAAAGCGCGCCATGCGATAAGCCAACGTCGCCTTGCCGATGCCCGGTGGTCCGCCGATCAGCCAGGCATGCGGAAGGCGTCCGCTTCTGTACGCCTCGAGCAGGGCTTGCTCGGCGTCGCTATGGCCAAAAAAAGATGTCGTCTGACGGGGCAGTTTACTGTTCCCGTCACCGTGGTCGTCGCTGCTCAAGGTCCGCTCGACTCCGTTATAACAACAGGCTCTGGATGCAATCGCTCCCGCACGATCGACCATATCCGCTCGGCTACGACATCACGCGGAGCGCGCCCATCGACCACGATGCAGCGGTCAGGTTCCTCGGCGGCGAGGGCGCGATAAGCCTGGCGAAGCCTCTCGTGAAAGCCCACCGACTCTGCCTCAAATCGATCCGCAGCCCCCTGCCCCCGGCGCGTCTTGGCGCGGGCCAGGCCGATTTGGGCGGGAACATCGAGGATGAACGTAAGCTCGGGGACCGCGGGCCCCACGGTTACGCGCTCCAGGCCGCGGATCAACCGTTGATCGACATTGCCCAGCGCGCCCTGGTAGACGCGCGTCGAGTCGATGAATCGATCGCATATCACCCAATGTCCCGCCTCCAGCGCGGGCAGAATGGTGTTGCGCACGTGATCGTCCCGCGCAGCGGCAAAGAGGATAGCCTCGGTTTCCGCTCCAAGCGGCTTGGCGATGCCGGAGAGCAGGATATGGCGGATGATCTCGGCTCCGGTCGATCCGCCGGGCTCTCGCGTGAGCACAACTTCGAGGCCAAGAGATCTCAGCCGCTGCGCCAGCGTCGCTGCGTGAGTGGATTTGCCGCTGCCTTCGCCGCCTTCAAACGTAATGAAACGTCCGCGCATCTGACCCTCGGTCAGTCCGGGGCAGCGTCCTGGATCGACAATGAAATCATAGCCGCTCGGCTCCGGCACGAAATAGCGCGATGATCATTTCGGTCACCGCGTCGAAAGCGCGCTGTGACATGGACCCTTTGCCGACGCTTTCGGCTGCCTTCAGAGGCATCGTCAAAATAACGTTTTCGTTGCGCCAGACTTTGAGGTTACCGATCCGCGTGCCCTCCGACACCGGCGCCGGTACCGGGCCGTTATAGACGATACGCGCTATCAGCTTGTCGCCGCCTGTCTTCGGCAGCAGAACCCGTACAGTCCCCTCAGCGACCAGCGGCACGCGGCCGCTTGCCCCGCCGAAGACTTTCGCGGCGCCGATTGTCTGGCCTTCGGCAAAAAGCATGCGTTGCTCAAAATTCTTGAATCCCCATTCGAGCAGCTTTTTGGCTTCGTCGGCGCGCTCCTTGGCGGTGCTGACGCCGGTCACTACCACTATTAAACGTTGTCCATTCTGGACCGCCGACCCGACCAGACCGTAGCCCGCCTCTTTGGTAAATCCCGTTTTTAGTCCATCCGCGCCCGTCATAGCGCTCAGGAGCGGATTGCGGTTCTGCTGCCGAATCTTGTTCCAGGTGTAATCCGGCTGAGAAAAGATCTGATAGAAATCCGGATAGGTGTGAATGATGTGGCGAGCCAGTATCGCCAATTCGCGGGTCGTGACCTGCTCCCCCGGCTCGTGGAGCCCGTTCGAATTGGTGAATACGGATTTTTCCAGTCCGATGGCCCGAGCGCGTTCGGTCAGCTTTTCACCGAAGGCAGCTTCATTGCCGGCAAGCGCCTCCGCCAGGACGATGCAGGCATCATTGGCCGACTGGACGATCATGCCGCGTATCAAGTCGTCGACGGGCACCTTGCTGTAGATCGCCGCAAACATGGTCGAACCATGCGAGGGCGCACCGCCCTTTCGCCAGGCATTTTCGCTAACCATAAATTCGTCGGTCGGCTTGAGGCGACCTTCCTTGATTTCATGAAATATGTATTCGGCCGTCATCAGTTTGGCGAGACTGGCCGGAAAGACCATCCGGTCGGCGTCGCGTTCAAACAGGACCGCGCCGTTCTCGGCGTCGATCAAAATGGCGTGCGGAGCGCTGATATTCGGCTCATCTCTCTTCTGTGGATCTTTCTTCGGCGCGTCCTTTTTTGGAGCCGCCACAGAAGCTGGTCGGTGCGACGATGTCGCAGCGAATGCTGGTGCGCAGAGACAGAGAGCTGCCATTACAGCCAAGCAGCGTCCAAATGCGAAATTCCGCATGACCGTCACCAAAATCCTTGCCGGCGGTGCAAAAAGCGATTGCGACGCAATCGCCGGAGCTTTGGCGGTCAATTACGGCTCAGTAAAAGACTGAGAGCCGTCTATGACCGTCCACCGGAGTGTTAGAAACTCCAATAAACACTGATACATCGTGCATCTTCGTTTTCCCTTGTCCTTGCCTGTCCACCCCATATATTGGACAGGGATTGGACAGGGGGTGCTCATGCCACGGAAAGTCAGGGACGCTGAACTCGATTCTCGCACGGCACGGAGCAGGCTGAAAGCCCGAGGGAAGCCTTATTACAGGTCGATCGACCCCGGCCTACACCTTGGCTACCGCAGGCTTGCCGGTGGTGTCGGTAAGTGGGTCGTTAGACTTTATCAAGGCGACGAACAATATGCCGTCGAGACGATCGCCACGGCGGACGATCTGTCCCATGCAAACGGAGTCGATGTTCTCACCTTCGCCCAGGCCCAGGACAAAGCCCGACAGATACGGGACACCCAATCGAAGTCTGCCGCTGGCGTCGGGCCATATACTGTCGGCAGGGCGCTCGCGGATTACTTCGCCTACCTGCGCAGCGAGGGACGCCCCGATCATCTGGTCGATGACGCCGAACGGCGAGCGGCGGCGCTAATCGAGGCCAAGCTGGGCGACGTTGAACTAACCGGTCTCACCACGGACCGGCTCCGCAAGTGGCGTGATGATCTAGTCAGGGCCGGTGCGCGCACCCGCTCAGGCAAGGGTCAGCCGCAGAAGTATCGCCCGATTGATGATGACGACGCACTGCGAGCCCGCCGTGCCAGTGTAAATCGAACCTGGGCGACGCTAAGGGCTGCTTTAAACCACGCCTTCACCGAGGGCCACGCCCCGAGTGATCGCGAATGGAAACGGCTCAAGCCGTTCAAGGGTGTCGATGGCAAACGCACAGACTATCTGACCATCGCTGATGCCAAGCGGCTGATTAACGCTTGCGATCCTGATTTCCGGCGATTGGTCGAGGCGGCATTACTGACGGGCGGACGATATAGCTCGCTGACACAGTTGAAGGTGCGCGACTTCCACGGCAGCACCGTCACGCTGCGCACACGGAAAGGCAACGGCAGCGAACGGGCCTTCCCTGTTACGCTGACACCCGATGAAGGCTTGCCGTTCTTTAAGCGCCTCTGTGCTGGTCGTGGGCCCAATGAGTTGATATTCACGCGGGCCAATGGCTCCGTATGGGATACGAATTTTCAAGTCACTCCAATGCGCGAGGCTTGCGGGCGCGCGAAGATCAAGCCTCTCGGCTTCAACCAACTTCGCCACACATATGCCTCGCACTGCGTCATGAGGGGAACACCCCTACTCGTCGTCGCTAAGAATTTGGGGCATACCTCGACCAAGATGGTGGAAAGCCACTATGCGCACTTGGCCCCTGGTTATGTCGCCGATGCCATAAATGCCGGTGCGCCACGGTTTGATATTGCGCCCGATACCAAGGTCAGCGCATTGCCGTGACCATCAATTATACGCGCCTGATATATCCACCGTGTGGAAAATCTTTTAGCACCTTGTAGTGTAATAATTTCGCCTGTGAGAGGCCCACAAATCACATTATACAGATCTGATATACCATTGTAATTAAACAGTTTTTCTGTCTTTTTGGTTGACACGGCTGGCGAACATTGTAGCTCTCTGCCTGCATACACAATCGATCAGGTAGGAAGATGAATACCACCCAAATCAATGACCCGACTCTGACGGTCGATGAGTTTTGCGCGGCTGAGAGGATCAGCAAGGCGCAGCTCTATCTCGACTGGAAAAAAGGGGCAAGGCCCCGACTACTTCATGAACGGGAAGTGCCGCCGCATTTCCCATGAAGCCCGCATCCGTTGGCGACGCGCGCGCGAAGAGGCTGCCAAGCTGGCGCAACGCGACACTGTGTCGGCATAGGGGCAGCCAATGACTGACACGCAGGACCGGGTCTTGAAATTGGCAAAGAAGCTTGACGGCTACCTCACCGGCCAAAAGGCGGAGGACGTATTAGGCGCGCTGGCCGTCATGATCGCATCCTTTGTCATGACCCTGTCCGCTGAAGAACGATACCAGATGGTAGACGATTTTGACGCCACGCTCCGCGAGATAATTGATGACGCTGAAGAGCGTCGGGACCCGCCGCGACTGGTCCACTAAAAGCAAAACGGCGCCCGCGCCGCCGACAATCTTTGTAAATCCACCGCGTAAATAGAAAACGGCAAGGGGATGATGAAAACATTCAGCGCACTGGTCTTTTTTGACACCTGGGACGGCGCACGCGTCGGGGAGCGGGCGCTACGCGACGAGGGCTACAGCACCCGGATGCATGACTATGTCGAAGACGAATACGATCCCCACTCGGACGCGCTAGACATCTGGCGCACGAGCGAAGTCTGCCCTGGGAAAAAGTTAACGCCATCATCAAACCGATGGGCGGCGAAGTCCAGGAAGCTATCTGCGAAGATAGCGCCATCTGGGAAGCCCGCGAGCTTGCCAACGCAAAGGCCGGCTATCCGTTCCCGCCGGTTGGCCCACCATGGTTCGATGGTCATATGAACTAAGCAAAACCGCGCGCTCGCTTAGTGGGCGCGCGCGCCAAGAGACTTTGTACCTCACCGCGTACCGCAAAAAAATGACCCGCCGGGCGGCAACCCGACGGGTCAGAAGGCCAGATGAGGATCTATTACAGCAATGACTTCACTACAGGATCCCGCCAGCCAGGGCAAGCCCAAACTGGGCGAAACCAACGGCGACAGGGAATATTTAATGCAGGTGCTTCGCGCCGCGACAGCACGGGCAAAACTGATTTCAAACACATTAGACAGCATCGGCGTAGCGCTTCGGCAAAAAGCCATCAGTGTAGAAGATGCAATGCTGTGGGCGCGCGATGAGCAGATCCTAGATCTGCTGCAATTCGGGCCGCCTTCCAAGAGCGTGGGGCGTGTCAACATGACCTACGCGCTAACAGAAGAAGAATTCAAGAAACGCATCGCAGAGTTTAATCGCGCGCAGGCAAATCAGAACAAGGCGATCAGCAGATCTGGCAAGCTCTACACCATCGAGACTCACGAAGCCGGTGCCGCCGAGCCCCCGTACGATCTAATCGAAGATTTTACCCTGCTCGGCGATGCTCCAGCATCACCACCGAAAGAGCTAATCAAGAAACTGCTGCCCGCGAATGGCGTTGTCATTCAGGGCGGCCAATCAAGCGCCGGCAAAACATTCCTTGAGATCTATAAGGCGGTCTGCCTTGCAGCACCGCTGCCGTTCTTCGGACACAAGGCGGTCGAGCGCGTCGGAACCGCATTCATCGCTGCCGAGGGCAAGGCGTTAATCCCCAATCGGTTTGCCGCTGCACTGGCCGATGCGCAAATAACAGAAAAGCTCCCGATAGCATGGATAAAGCAAATCCCAGACTTCTCATCGCTTGAGGGGTTTAAGCTATTTGTCCAACAGCTCAAAGCTCTCAACAAGCGCTTCAATGATGATTTTGGCGTGCGGCTCGGACAGTTTGTAACCGATACCGTGGCGGCCACCTTCGCAATGAAGAGCGAGGACGACAACGCCGAGGCAACAGCGATCTGCAATATCCTGCGGCGTGCAGGCGAGGAAACGGAATCGTTAGCGGTCGCCGTCCATCACTACGGCAAGAACCCTGAAAGCGGCTTGCGCGGGGCCTCAGCATGGCGCGGCAGTGCCGACGTCGTGCTGGGCACACTAGCCGATATCGACCCGCTTAGCGGTCGGGCATCAAACCGGGAGTTGGTCTGCCCCAAATCCAGGGACGGAGAGCAAGGGCCGATCTCGCCATTCGAGCTGAAGTTCGTGGAGCTTGGCCTTGATGACGATAAAGAGATCTATGGCAGCTGTTGCGTCGTCCCGACCGGAGGGCACGTCACGCTTCGAGAAGTCTGCGCCAGTCTCCAAGGGCGGTAGGGCTATTCAGGACGCGATTAACGAGATCCTGGATGGCCAGGGGAAAACCATAGTCCCGCGCGCCGGGATGCCTCCAGTTCGCGCGGCCAAGGTCTCCGACATCCGGAAGGAATTTGACCGGCGCTATGTCACAGCCGAGGCAGACCCCGCCAAGGCAGATCACGCAAAACGGATGGCATTCAAGCGGGCATTGGACCGTTTACCTCTCTCACAGTTTGCCGCCGGCGCGGCGGAGGGAACGGAGTGGATATGGCGAATAAAATAGAAACGGCTTCTCCGTCGTAGGCGGTGATCCTGACGAGACCGAGGCATACGTTGCCACGAAGGCCGCCGAAATCGGCAGACAGTGCGGCGACTGTTCGCTGTGCTGCAAGGTCTTGGAGATCGCCGAAATATCCAAACCTGCGCGCCGATGGTGCGACCACTGCAAGCCGGGGCGTGTTAGCTCAAGTAGATAAGCGCAGCTACGCACCCCGCAATGCCCAAGAACACGCAGACATGCTGCATGGTAGTAGGCTCGGGGGCCTGATCTTTATGATGAAGGGTCGCCATTGGCGTCTGTCTCCCTTAATCAGTCAATCGCCCAAGTCGCGGCGGGCGCCTTCGGATTTTTGACTCAAAAAATGCAAGAAGCGGGACCGCACTGTCGCAGCCCGCCAACGCACCGCTTTAGGTCGACCCTCTACACGGTGCGAATATAATCGCGCATCGCTTCGGATTCGCCCTCGACCTCTTCGACCCGTTGCTTGACGACGTCGCCGATCGAGATAAGTCCGACCAGCCTCCCATTCGCGACCACCGGCATGTGACGAAACCTTCCAGCCGTCATGCGCTCCATGATGCTTGCAACTGTGTCGTCCTCGCCGCAGGTCGCAACATCGCGCGTCATGACCTGACCGACCGGCAAAGCGAGCGCATCTGCACCCTGCTCCGACAGTGCTCGCACGATATCACGCTCCGACAGGATGCCGACGAGGCGCTCTCCGGCACCGAGGATAACGACTGAGCCGATACGATGCTTGGAGAGCAGTTTTGCCGCAGTCGCCAGATCGGCTGTCGGCTCGATACTGATGATGTCGCCGCCCAATTTCTTGGCGGCCAGGATCGCCTTGACGTTCATGGCAGCCTCCCTGGCGCATGATTATTGTTCAGGAAGTTCATGCGCATAGCTTCGCGCCGGCCCACCGCGCTGGTCGCAGCCGGGGTTAGTGAACGATCCCGCCGAGGGGGTGGTTCCGTCAAGATGTAAATGAGGAATGATGGTTCCGCCAGTCTGGCTGAGTCCGATACTGCCGCTCCCTTTGGAACTCGCACAGAATGAACACTGCACAGAACGCACACCCGCGCGTGCGTGCGGATGTTCAGGCTAGTGCACAAGCGCACAGGGGGCACAATGTGCGGGATGTGCGGGGATTATCCACAGGGGAAGATGTTCACCCACAAGTTAGAACCACCCACGACGACGTTAGCCGATGCAAAGGAGCACGCGGAGCGGCTCACGAGAGAATGCCGGCAAGCCCTGCGTGGTGGTCGACCGCGCGGCTTTGGCGGTCCCGGCAGCCCTGGCGGCCCGAAAGGACCGATCAGCTACCCGAAGAACACGGGGTATTTCTGATGAAGCCCCGTCGCTACATCAATTGGGTTTCCGTTCATAACGAATTCGGAAGTGCATCGTGGTCAGTCCTCGATGACATTTTAACCATCAGATCGTGCAAAGGCGTCATGAGCTCACCGCTCAACGGCGCCACGCCCGCGGCGCTCGCGCGAATATTAATGCAAGAATTATCAACCTCGCGGCCAGAAGATGATGCCGCATAATCAAACAAGGAATTTAACATGGCAACCTTTGGACAAAACTTCGGTTCGTCCCGCCTGGGCCGATCAATCGTCACAGCAGTCGCGACCGCCCAGGCCAACGCGTCCCAGACCACCACCCCCGTCGGATCTCAGACACGACAGGTCCGCGTTATCACGACGATTACGAACGGGATATGGTGCAGTTTGGCTCTACGGCAGTTACCGCCACCGCAGGCTCTGACAACTTCGTGCCCCCCAATTGGGAAGCCTACTTCACAGTCACACCGGGACAGTGCCTGGCCTTCATCAGCACTAGTACCTCTACCGGCTATGTTGGTTTATCGGAGTGTGTCTGATTCCTTCGGGTGCCGGCGGCCGTGAACAGCGCCGGCGCTAACTGGCTCCGTGGCGTGATGCGACCCGCTCCCGTCGATTGTCGCGCTACGGTTTTTCTTCCTGAGCTGTGGGCGTTTAGTTCCTAACGCCCCGGTCCCCGGTCCTGTCTTGTCCATCCCCTGGCAGGGCCGGGGCTCTATCGACGCCGCCCGCGTTCAAGGATTAGTTCCACGACCCCCAGCCGCTCGCGCCGCCTACGAAGGGCTTTTGCATCGGCTCAAGTTGCTGATCGTCCTTCTGCTGATGAAGGTCCTTAAACTTGCTGCCGCCCGGATCACGCGCCAACTCGCTCAATAGCTTTTGCGCTAACAAAACCTGTGCATCCAATTGCCAACCGAGCCCCGTGCGGGGCGGTTGCCAACGGACAGGACCCAAATGGACATAAACTAGGAAGCAGATTACGACGAAGCTGCAAAATCTCATCCAAACGCGCATCTGTCACCAAAGCAGTATTCAAAATTTTCTTCTATTTACTTGGGTCGTCGCATCACCCATTCCGCTGTCTCGGGCCACGCGGCGCGACCCCCCACGGATCACGTCTGCGCACCATCAAACGGTTTTTCAGTCCAAACAAGATAGGGACCGCTGGAGGTTCACCCCACGGCCCCTATGCAGCAACCTGCCCGAGGCAATCGAGAACAGACTGCCACACCTGAAACTATCAAACCGGGCATATCGTGAGTATTAATTTTAATTAGGGCGGCCCTGTTTAATTGTGACTCCCGTCACATCAACCGTTTTCAATTTTGGCAATCATGTTCAGCCGGTCGCCTAGTCTGGGTTGCGCAACTCATGGACACACTCCCGCAACCCGACTCCCGTGGCTAGGCGGTCGGCACCGCTCATTTTCAACGCTGCAATCGACTAACCCAGCAAACGTTGGCTTTAGGACCGCGCCACCCATCGTTCTCCCCCCAGAGAGGCGCGGTTGTTATGGGTTGATCACCATCGCCTGGCCCTTTCCTTTATTGGATTGGCTTAGAATAATTGGGCCACCGTGCGGAAAACGGCAGCCCCTAATAAGCGCCGCCAGCTTGGGGGGAGATTGGGGGACGGGTGCTGACGGCAGCACCTGTTTAACTCTCTGAGGCCGACTGCGTTCCGCTGTCACTTCTCTCAGCGAGGGCCTTAAGAGCCTCGAAGGCGATAGAAAAAGGATCCCTTGCCCCTTCCTTGAGTTGACGGCGGATAAAAGCATGAAGCCACAAAGGCAAGTTCGGCTGCTCGCGTTTCTGAAGAGGGGAAATGTGCTTCCAAGCGATGCGATAGGCCGAGGCGTATAGCTCAATATTTCGCGCAGTTGTTCTTTTCGGCCTTCCCGCCGTTCGCCTCTTCGGCTTTGACGCAGTTATTTTCTTCGATTTTCGCGCAGTCATCGCC
>DASXST010000172.1:0-3912 GCA_036505835.1 Pseudolabrys sp.
TCCCGACACCAGCCCGAACACGATCGATGTGCTCAAAAGCGATCTCGCCCAGGCCTCGGCCACCGCGGAGAAGCTGCGCCAGTTGCCGGAGGTCGGCCGGGTGTTGACGCTGGAAAGTTTCGTTCCCAAGGAACAAGACGCCAAGCTCACCCTGATCGAGGATGCGAGCTTTTTTCTGCAAAATACGCTGAGCCCTCACGAGGTCGATGCCGAACCAACGCCGGCGGAGACCCAGGCGGTGATCGGCAAGCTGGTCGTTGAGCTGTCTGATGCAGCGCAGACGCGCCGCCTGGCAAGCGCTGAGTTGTCCGACGTGGCCCGCGACCTCGATAGCCCTGCCGCAGTGCAGGCGCGACGCCTGGCAAGCGTGTTGGAGCCCTTGGTTAACGCGCCGCCGGCCGCCCTGGACGAAGCCCAACACGCTCTGATCGCGCCGTTAAGGACTACGCTACGCCAAGCGAGACATCTGCTCGACGCCGAACGAGTGAGCATCGAAACTCTTCCGCCGGAGCTGAAGAAGGCCTGGATGTCCACTGACGGCCGGTTCCGGATCGAGGTGATGCCGAAAGGCGATGGCAACGACAATGCCGTCTTGCGCCGCTTCGTTACGGCCGTTCACAGCGTCGCACCGGAGGCCGTCGGCACGCCTGTCTTCATGATCGAGGCCGCCACAACCGTCGTAAAGGCATTCCTTCAGGCCGGCATCTTGTCGTTGCTGCTGATTGCGCTGATCCTGTTTGTCGCGCTGCGCCGGTGGATCGACGTTGCGCTGACCCTGGTGCCTCTGCTCGTTGCTATCGTCGTTACGCTCGAGATCTGCGTACTCGTCGGGTTGCGGCTGAATTTTGCCAACATCATTGCACTTCCGCTGCTGCTGGGCGTCGGGGTCGCCTTCAAGATCTACTACATCATTGCTTGGCGCTCGGGGGAGACGAACTTCCTGCAATCGAGCCTAACGCGCGCCATTCTCTTCAGCGCCTGCACAACGGCCATCGCTTTCGGCAGCCTGTGTTTCTCGCATCACCCGGGTACGTCGAGCATGGGCAAGCTGATGGCGCTGTCGCTGCTGACGACGCTAGCGGCCGCAGTCATCTTCCAGCCGGCTCTGATGGCGGCGACGCAACAGCAGAAGCGCCTCGCTTGACGAAGCGGGGTCAGCGCAAAATGCGAAACTGCGGCAAAAAAGCAACACTCATCCAGAAGAGCAGCTGTTAACATAACTCTGATTGGATTGACGCGGCGCGCCAGCGGGGCATGCACCCGGGTTGATGCCTTTTGCGCCGCGCCAAACCAGTCATCGGCGCCAGGAAAAAGTCGATGCGTCGCGCCCGATTATGGAGCAAGGGGACGGCCGCGTGCGTCTCAGCGCTGCTCGTGAGCGCATGCGCAGGCGCGCCCCGCGACGCGTCGCTGCCGGTCAGCGATCCAAACGAGACAGCAAATCGCCAAGTATTGGCGATGAATCAGCAAGCACTGGGACCGTTATCCGAAGCCGTAAGAGCGACCGTACCGGGCCCCGTCCACGACAGGTTGCATGATCTGAATTCGAATTTGAAGGAGCCACGCATCTTGGTAAATAATGTGTTGCAATTGCGTTTCGACGCGGTGGCACGCACGACCACCCGCTTTGTACTCAACTCAACCGTTGGAATGGCCGGGCTATTTGACGTGGCAGGCGGCCAGGGGATTGCGCAGCAGAGCGGCGATTTCGGCCAGACTCTGTTCGTCTGGGGGGTCAGCGAGGGTCCCTACGTGATGCAGCCCTATTTGGGCCCCGCGACGCTGCGCGATGCGGTCGGATCGGTCGTGGATATGGCCGCCAATCCGGTAGGCTGGCTGATCGGAATGCAAGTCGCCTTGGCGACCACACAAGTCGCGGTAACCGCCAGCACCACAAGCCTGGATGCGGTCGACCGACTGGGCCAATTGAAGACGGCCGAAGATAATTCTCTCGATTTCTACAGCTTTGTCCGCTCGAGTTATTATCAGATGCGGCGGGCCGAGCTGCGCGAAGCAATTGGGCTCCCGAACGTCGTCGAGTCACCGGCGACCACTGACATTGATGATGGCAACGATGGCCCGGCTGACGCTAGTCGGTCGGTGGCGGTCGCCCGCTAGCGAGATGCCGGCAAGGTTGCTGGCGTCCCCGCTGAAGACGGAATTTCTCTATCGAGAAGCCCGCTGCGTGAGCTGTGAGACGGCTTGCGAGTCCTGCGCTACCGTTTGATCAAGCGCTCCAATCAGCGCATGAACACAGTCCGCCCACGTTCGGGGACGGTATTCGGCCCGAAGTTGTGCCTCTCGCGCGGCGAGGTAACCTGGATCAATGAGCGGCCGTTCGATCTTTGCCAATGCATCATCTTCGTTCAAGGGATCGAAATAATCGATAAGGTCACCACCCGCTTCCGGGATCGATGTGTGGTTGGAGGCTACGCAGAACTTCCCGTGCGCCAAGCTTTCCACAATCGGCAATCCCCAACCCTCGCAGAGACTCGGAAAGACCGTGAATAAGCACGAACGATAAGCTTGCTGCAACTCGGCATCGGATAAGCTTGGCAGCAGGATGACCTTACCATTTAGATGCCCGCTCGCCTCGAGATCCGCCAACAAGCCGTCGACCAACCAGCCGACCTTCCCAACGAAAACCAAGTTCGGTACGAGGTTAGCGCCGTGCCGCTCCAACAGTCGTTGCCATACTCTGACGAGCAGCCGATGATTCTTTCTAACTTCGATGGTGGAAACGAACAAGACATAGCGTGAAGGAAGGCTCACCATTGCTTGCTCACCAGCCGTGAGTCGGTCGCCGAAACCCGATCCCATCTCCAAGGCCACGACGCGAGGTAATCGCCAACCGGACTCTGCAGCAAACGTAATAAGCGCAGTTCGTGTATGCTTTGAGTTGGTGAACACGATGTCCGCGACCGGTATTGCAGCTCGAAGCCAATCGCGAAATTGAGCCGTGTGATGTGGCTCGACAAAAGATTCATATTTGATTGGAATGAGATCGTGAACCATGATGGCGAACTTTACTCCATAACGCCGCTTCGCTTCAGCAAAGTACTTCATATAGTTGGGAATCCCCCAACCGGCGCCGAGTGATACGACCACATCGCCAGGGCGCACGAACCGCTCAAACGGGTTCGTCCGGAGCCATGTGGCGACGACATCGCGCGCCGCAACTTTGAGGATGGAAAAGAAAAAGCGCGGGTGCCGCATGATCACTGGGAAAGATCTGGGGAATTCTCGCCAAAATATCGCCGGCTCCCAAAATGTCTTCCACGGAGCGATACTGCCAGGCGGGTTCAAGTATGCGGAACGGATTGCGTCGAAGCTAACCGTGAGGAGTCGTTTGCTGTAGATGCTGAGCCGACAAAATCTTACGCGGTCGGAAATCCCGTCGAGTGTCTTGGTTCCACGATAAATCTCGAATTGAACCCGCTGGACGCCGCTGGGATTGCGAAAATGATCAAGATATCGAAGAAAATCCTCCACTTCGAACCAGATCACAGGCCCACGAGCCTTGCGAGCGAAATAGTCTTCCTTTCCGAATGCCTCCACGCGGGTTACGGACGGCGACAAAGCTGTTCTTGCGCTGTCCGTCATGGGGGGTGATTGGCTCGCTCGCAGTCGTCACCACAGTTCCAACGAGGCACGTGTCTTGTGTCGCCGAGCCAGCCAGTGACGCCTGCTAGCCCTTGCGGATAGGGACAACTGCGATAACCAAGCTCCTTTTAAGCCTCGGCCATCGAATCATTGCCGCCAGGTGGGACGCGATTGGCTATTCTGTCGTAATCAGCAGTTTTTTGAAATCGCGTCCAGCCTGTTCCAAGGTCAGCACTGCCCGCTATGCGGCGAGCCTATCGCCCATAACAAGCGATGCAGCTGCGGTTGCAGGCGCTCGCCGTTGCGCTC
>DASXST010000173.1:0-9347 GCA_036505835.1 Pseudolabrys sp.
TCATGTCTCGGCCGACCGGATTATCGTCGCGCCCGATTGCGGGCTAAAATATCTGCCGCGCGAGGTCGCTTACGGAAAGATGTGTGCCATGGTCGAAGGCGCGAACATCGTACGCGCCGAATTGTCAAAATAGCGATGCCGCCCAAGCTGTTTCCTACCTCGCTCGTCGGTTCGTATCCGCAGCCGGATTGGCTCATCGATCGTGCGCGTCTGTCCAAGATGGTGCCGCGCGTACGAATGGATGATCTCTGGTTGATCGATCAAAAAGAGCTCGAGGAAAAGCAGGACGAGGCAACGCTTCTTGCCATCCGCGACCAGGAGCGCGCCGGGCTCGACATCATCACCGATGGCGAGCAGCGCCGCGAAAGCTACTCCAACCGCTTTGCCACCGCGCTCGAGGGCGTCGACATCGCAAATCCCGGCTCGACGCTGAATCGCAGCGGCAAGCCTATTCCGGTCCCGCGCGTGACCGGCAAGATCCGTCGCAAATATCCGGTGCAGTTGCGTGACTTGCAGTTCCTGCGGGCCAATACGAAAAGGCCCGCGAAGATGACCGTGCCCGGACCGTTCACGATGTCCAAGCAGGCGCAAAATGAATTCTACAAATCGGACGAGGCGATGGCCCTCGATTATGCCGCCGCGGTAAACGATGAAATCAAGGATCTGTTCGCGGCCGGTGCAAATGTCGTGCAAATCGACGAGCCGTGGATGCAGCAACATCCGGACAGGGCGCGCGAGTATGGGCTGAGAGCACTCGACCGCGCGCTTGATGGCGTTACCGGAACCATCGCGGTGCATTTGTGCTTTGGTTATGCCGCGGTCGTGCACGACAAGCCGGCCGGCTATTCATTTCTCTCGGAGCTCGAAAGCTCACGAGCCGGTCAGATTTCGATCGAGGCAGCGCAGCCGAAACTCGATCTTGGCGTGCTGAAGACGTTGCCCTCGAAAACGATCATTCTTGGCGTCATCGATCTATCGGACATGACAATCGAGACGCCTGATACGGTGGCGGCGCGCATTCGCAATGCGCTTCCACACGTGCCCGCGGATCGCATGGTAATTGCGCCTGATTGCGGGATGAAGTATCTGCCGCGCGAGGTGGCATTCGGCAAAATGCAGGCGATGGTGCGGGGCGCGTCGATCGTGCGTCTCGAGGAATCCGACGATTAGACCATCGGCGGCTTGAACTTGGCCCCAATACCCGCAAAATGAGGCCAATAACAAGGACAGGACGGCTCCGTTGTCGAGGAACCGTGAAATCACCCTTAGGGAGGATGCGATGAAAAATGTAATTGCGGCCGGCACGGCCGTTGCGGCCATGACGCTGGCTGGCGCGCCGGCGATGGCATGGGAACCAAGCAAGCCGGTGGAAATCGTCGTGGCTGCGGGTGCGGGCGGCGCGTCCGATCAGATGGCGCGCATGATTCAAGCCACCGTCCAGAAACACGGCTTGATGAAACAGCCGATGGTAGTGTCGCTCAAAGGCGGCGCCTCCGGCGCCGAAGCCCTGATGTACATGAAGTCGAGCGACGGCGATCCCAACAAGGTGCTGATTGCCTATTCGCTCATCTACATGCTGCCGCTATCCGCGAAAATTCCATTCAACTGGCGCGACCTGACCCCGGTATCGGTGATCGCCATGGATCAGTTCGTTCTGTGGGACAACACGACACTGCCGTACAAAAATGTAAAAGAGTTCATTGATGCTGCGAAAGCGTCTTCGACGCCTTTCAAGATGGGCGGCACCGGCTCCAAGCGAGAGGATCACATTCTGACGGTCTTCATGGAGAAAAAGACCGGCGCGAAATTCGCCTACCTGCCGTACAAGTCAGGTGGCGAGGCTGCGACGCAGCTGGTCGGCAATCACACCGCGTCGAATGTGAATAATCCGTCGGAAAATCTTGAAGTCTGGCGCGCCGGCCAGGTTCGCGCGCTATGCGTGTTCGACAAGGAGCGCATCTCATACAAGGCAAAGGTGACCGACACGCAATCGTGGAATGACGTGCCGACATGCAAGGAGGAAGGCCTCGACGTGCAGTATCTGATGTTGCGCGCCATGTTTCTGCCGGGGAAGGTTACGCCTGAGCAGACTGCCTTCTATGTCGACCTGTTCAAGAGGGTTTCCGAGACGCCGGAATACAAAGACTACATGGAAAAGCAGGCTCTCAAGCCCATCTTCCTGACCGGCAATGAGATGGTCAAATTTCTTGAGGAAGACGACAAGTTGAACTCGAGCCTGATGCACGAAGCCGGCTTCGTCGCGCAGTAAAACATAATATTCATTCCGGGTCCGGTGCGTTTGTGCCGGGCCCACAATGCCGATGTGTGATTCTGGATTTCGAACACGCGGGGAACGCGTCGCGGAATCAGAAAGCAAACAAGAAATGTCTTCCGATAACGAAATTGTTGTTGAAGATCCGGATGCGCCAACCGATGCGTCGCCGACTGTCGCCGCGGTGCGCACGGTCGAAACGGTGGTTTATCTGCTGCTGACAGCTCTCGCGCTGCTGCTGGCTTTCGACAACTGGCGCACCGGCATGGGATGGGCTGCCGACGGTCCGCAAGCCGGATATTTTCCATTCTACCTGTCGGTGATTTTGGCGGCTGCCAGCATCTATGGGCTGGTTTCAATCTTCCTGAGCCGATTGGACGAAGGGAAGGTTTTCGTCACCCGCGACCAGCTGCGCCGGGTGATGCAGGTGTTCGTTCCGACATTCCTGTTTTGCCTGTTCACCCAGTGGCTCGGAATCTACGTGGCAAGTTTCTTGCTGATCGCAGGGTTCATGTGGATGGTCGGGCGCATCGCGCTGTGGAAATCGCTGCTGACCAGCTTCGTGTTCTCGATGGCCATGTTCATCACTTTCGATATCGCCTTCGACGTGATCATGCCGAAGGGGCCGCTCGAAGCCCTTTTTGGGTATTGAGCCCATGGAAGCCTTCGGCCTGCTTCTCGACGGATTTGCCGTCCTGCTGACGTGGAAAACGCTGACCCTGATGATGGTCGGCCTGGTGCTCGGCATTTTCGTGGGCGTGCTGCCCGGTCTGGGTGGACCGAACGGCGTCGCCATCCTGCTGCCGCTGACCTTCACGATGGATCCCACCTCGGCCATCGTCATGCTGTCGTGCATCTATTGGGGCGCGCTGTTCGGCGGGGCAATCACCTCGATCCTGTTCAATATTCCCGGCGAGGCCTGGTCAGTCGCGACCACGTTTGACGGGTATCCGATGGCGCAACAGGGACGCGCGGCGGAAGCCCTCACGGCGGCGTTCACGTCTTCATTCATCGGCTCGCTTTTCGCGGTCCTTCTCATCACCTTTCTTGCGCCGGGAATTGCCTCGTTCGCGCTGCGGTTTGGGCCGCCTGAATTTTTCTCCGTCTATCTCCTCACGTTTTGTTCGTTCGTAGGCCTGGGCCGCGAAGCGAAACACAAAACCATCATTTCCATGGCGCTCGGCCTCCTGCTCACCGGCGTCGGAATGGACACCGTATCCGGTCAACTACGAATGACCTTCGGGTTCAGCGAACTGTTGCGGGGCATCAACTTTCTTGTGGCCGTCATCGGGCTGTTCGGGATCAGCGAGATTTTGCTCACCATGGAGGAGCGGCTAGCGCTGCGCGGCCATGCAGCGCGCATCAGCCTGCGTGTTGTGTGGAACGTATGGAAAGATTTGCCGCGCTACTGGATAACGCTGCTGCGGTCTTCGGCAATCGGTGCCTGGCTCGGCATTACGCCTGGCGGGGCGATCGCCGCTTCGTTCATGGGCTATAACCTCGCCAAGCGCTTCTCGAAGGATCCGGAAAGTTTCGGCAAGGGGCGTATCGAAGGCGTTTTCGCGCCGGAGACTGCGGCGCATGCGTCGGGCACGGCGGCTCTGCTGCCGATGCTCGCGTTGGGCATTCCCGGTTCGGGCACGGCTGCCATCCTCCTTGGCGGGTTGATGGTGTGGGGCCTCAATCCTGGGCCGCTGCTGTTCGTCGAGCACAAGGATTTCGTATGGGGCCTGATCGCCTCGATGTATCTCGGCAATATCGTCGGGCTGGTCATGGTGCTCACCACGGTGCCGGCATTCGCCGCGGTGCTGCGCGTGCCATTCGCCGCCATCGCGCCGATGATCGTCGTATCCTGCGCGATCGGCGCCTACGCCATCCAGAATGCCATGTTCGACATTTGGCTCATGCTGCTGTTCGGCGTGGTGGGCTATGTGTTCAAGAAGATCGGCATCCCGCTGGCGCCGTTTACCCTCGCTCTCGTGCTCGGTAGCCGGGCGGAAGATGCTTTTCGCCTTGCGATGATCGGCGCTGGCGGCGACCTGCGCGTGTTCTGGTCGAACCCCCTTGTCGGCTCGATCACGACGCTCGCGTTCATCCTGCTGTTTTGGCCCTTAATCGGGAAGGTCGCCGCGCGCGCCGGCGAGCTCGTGCAGTTGCGCAAGCCGATAACCTGATCGTCCGGCCTATTCAGCTGGTCCGGGCTCAACGGCGTGGCCGCGCGTCACGGCCGTCTTTCTGATTGCCGGCATGACAAGCCGCGCAAACGTCGGGATCACAAGCAGGCTGCATATCGGTGACAGCAGCATGCCACCGACGATGACGCAGGCGAGCGGCTGTTGCACCTGCGAGCCGATGCCGGTCGATATCGCCGCCGGCACAAGACCGATGCAAGCTGAAAGGCCAGTCATGAAGATCTGGCGCATGCGCGCCTGCGCGGATCCGATAATCGCCTCATCCTTGCCGAATCCTTCGTCCAGGCTCCGGCGGATGTAGGAGACAAGCAGGATGCCGTCCATCGCCGACACGCCGAACAAGGAGATGAAGCCGACTGCCGCTGAAACACTGAAGTTCAGGCCGAACACATAAAGCCCGAGAATTCCGCCGCAGGCTGCAAATGGAATTCCGGCCAGCGCCAGCAGGCTGTCGCGGACCGAATTGAACAGGCTGTAAAGCAACGTCATGATGAGCAAGAGGCTGAGGGGCACGATGACCGCAAGCCTCTTCTTGGCTTCGACAAGCGCGCCGAATTCGCCCGACCACTCCAGCCGATAGCCTTCTTTCAGCTCCACGTTCTTGGCGATGCGCGCCTGGGCTTCAGCGACGGTCGATCCGAGATCGCGTCCACGTACGCTGTATTTGATCGGCACGAACCGCTCGGTGTTCTGCCGGTAGATATAGGCCGCGCCGGTTTCCAGCCGGACCTCAGCGACGTCACCCAGGGCGATATAGGCCGTCGGCGATTTGGGATCGGAATTCGGCAAGGCTACCGGAACAGATCGAATGGCATCGACATTGTCGCGATACTGCGGCGCCAGCCGGACCGTAAGGGCGAAGTTCATTTCACCTTCGTAGATGCGCGTGACTTCCTGCCCGCCAATCGCCGCCTGGACGACAGTGTTCATGTCGGCGACGGTGATGCCGTAGCGGGCGGCTTTGGCGCGGTCCACCTGAATGACGAGGTTAGGCTGGCCAAGCAGATTGAAAGCGCCCGGATCGGTGACGCCGGGGACCTTGGCGAGTTCCTCCTTGACCGCCTTCGATAAGCGTTCGAGCTCGGCGAGATCGCGTCCGAAAATCTTGACTGAATTCTCGCCTTTAACGCCGGAAACCGCTTCTTCGATGTTGTCCTGGATGTATTGCGAGAAATTGAAGTCGATGCCGATAAACTCGTTTTCCAGCCGTTCGGCCAGTTCCTTTACGAGCTTGGGCTTGGTCAGGCCGTTCGGCCATTCCTCGAACGGCTTGAGGGGCACGAAAAATTCGGCAACGAAAGATCCATCCGGGTCGGTGGCATCTTCGCCGCGGCCCTGCTCGGAGACGACAGTTTTGACTGGGGGATAGCTGGCGATCACCTGGCGGATCTTGTTGACGGTCTCCCGCCCGGCCTCGAGCGTGATGGTGGGCGGAAGCAGGGCGCGAATCCAGAGATTGCCCTCTTCGAGTTTCGGAAGAAACTCGGTGCCGAGCCGCAGGCCAAGCCCGCCGCAGAGAATAAGGAACGCAACCGCGATCATGGCTGCGAAACGCGCATTCCTGACCGCCAGAACAAGAACACGCTCATAAACGGCGCGAATCCAACGGACGACGAATGTCTCGATCTCGGTCACTCGGTCCGGCAACAGGATCGAAGCCATCACGGGCGTCACCGTGAACGTCGCAATCACCGCGCCAAGCAGAGCGTAAGCATAGGTGCGGGACATTGGCCCGAAGATCTGTCCCTCAACCCCCTGCATCGTGAAGAGAGGAATGAAGGCGGCAATCGTGATCACCACAGAGAAGAATATCGGCTTGTCGACTTCAACGGCGGCCGCCAGGATCCGATGCAAGCGGTCGGAGCGGTTTAGGTCTGTCGGATGACGCGCTGCATGGTGTGCGAGATGGCGGAAAATATTCTCCACCATGATGACAGTGCCGTCGACGATGATGCCAAGGTCTATCGCGCCGACGGAAAGCAAGTTGGCTGATTCGCCGCGCAGCACCGTAATGATGACGGCAAGAAATAAAGCGACGGGGATTGTCGCAGAGACCACGAGCGCACAGCGCAAATCTCCCAGGAATATCCATTGAATGAGGAAGATCAGGGCTACGCCGAAAAGCATATTGTGCAACACGGTCCGCACCGTGATCGCAACCAGATCGCCGCGATCATAGAAAGGCTCGATCTTGACTCCCACCGGCAAGGATCCGTCGTTGTTGATGCGTTCGATGGCCGCTCGAACGCGCTTGACGACGTCCATGGTCCGCTCGAGCTTTTGCATCAGCACGATGCCGAAGAGGATGTCATCCTGATTGTCGCGCGCGGCGATTCCGAGTCGCGGCGTAAAACCGATCTGGTTACTGGCGATGTCAGACAGCACAACGGGCAAGCCGCCCTGCTGACTCACCACGATGTTGTTGATGTCGCTGATCGAGCCGAGTACGCCGATGCCGCGCACATTGACCGACTGTTCGCCAACCGCGATGGTTCGCCCGCCGACATTGGCATTGCTGGTCGAGATTGCGCTGATGATCTGCGGCAAAGTAAGGCCATAGGCCCGCATGCGATCGAGATTGATTTCGGCCTGATATTCCTTGGTCTTGCCGCCCATCACCACGATGTCCGCGACACCCGGCACGATGCGCAACTTTCGCTCGACCACCCAATCCTGGATAGTCTTGAGCTGGATCAGGTCCATCCCGGGCGGACCTTTGAGCTGATAGCGTAGGATTTCGCTGATTCCGCCGGCCGGCGAAATCACCGGCGTTACCGCCGCTGGCAGCGTCGCATCCTTCAGCCGGTTGGTGACCTGCTGCCGTACGAAATTGTAATCGCGGCCATACTCGAATTGCAGTCGAATGAAGCCGAGCGCGAAGACCGTGTTCGAACGGATGTAAGTGAGACCGGGCGTGCTCGCGACCGCAATTTCGAGCGGGATGGTGACATAACGCTCGACTTCCTCGGGGGACTGACCGGGATATTGCGCGATGATTTCGATAATCGGCGGCGCGGGATCGGGGTAAGCTTCGACATTGAGCGCGGTAAATGCCGCGTATCCAACGGCAATGAAGATCACGAAACCGACCAGCGCCAGCGGCCGCCGCGACAGGCAGAACGTCATCAGGCTACGCAACATGGATCGTCAGCTTCCAGCCGCAGCGCGATCGACGAACAGGCTACCCCTGCTCACGATATTTTCGCCATTTTGCAGCCCGTCGAGGACCTGAATCAACGGTCCGTTCGACAGGCCGGTCTTGATCTCGCGCCGCTCTACGGACTTGTCGGGCCGCGCAACCCAGACATGGGTCGACTTTCCGTCATAAATGATTGCCTCGCGTGGCACGGCCAGCGAGGTGTCTCCCTCGCCGGTGAGAATGGTCACGTTTGCAAACATTTCCGGACGGAGGAGTTGCTGCGAATTATCGATTGTCGCACGCACCAGCAGCCGGCGGGTCCCGGTATCGAGCGAAGTTGCAACGAAAGCAATATTGGCACTGAACACGCGATTGGGATAAGCGAGGACAGTGAAGTACACGGCCTGCCCGGCTTTGACGTTCGGTGCTTCTGATTCCCGAACATAGGCGACCAGCCACACCGTAGAGAGATCGCCGATGATGAAAGTCGGATCACTCGCGCTCGTGTTCTGCGACGACGTGTTGACGTACTGTCCGGGGCCAACCTTGCGCTGAATGACCGTGCCGCTGATCGGCGAATAGATCGTCATGTGCGGACTCACCGCGCCGGTGTCGTGGAATTTCGTTATTTCTTCGTCGGTCATGCCGAGAATTCGCAACCGGTTGCGTGCTACTTCTACCGACGTCTGCGTGGCGCGCACGTCGTTTTCGGCTGCGCGGGTTGTTGCCTGTGCCTGCTGCAGGTCCCGCAGAGATCCGGCGCGCGAGTCAAACAGGGTTTTGTTCTGCTGCTCGACGATCTTCGCCAGCTCGAGTGCCGAACGCGCCTTGTTCAATCCGGCGATCGCGTTGATGAAATCGTTCTGCGCCTGCACCATATCCGGCGCCTCGACGATGAAGAGCGGCTGCCCTGCCTTCACCGCATCCCCGGGTTTGGCCAGCAGCTTGATTACTCGTCCGGAGTAGGGAGAGAACACCAGCGTCGCGCGGTCCTCGTCGACGCCAATCTTGCCCTCGGTGAGGTGTTCGGAACGAAACACGACGGCGCTCACAGGGGCTGTCGTCAAACTGGCCCATTGCTTCGCTGTCGGGTAATACAGCGCACCGACATGACGGCCCTCGGTCGAGGCTTGCTCCACGCCATTGGCGCTCGGCGCTCGAGTCGTCACTGGAACCATCAGCCACGCGCCGACAAGCAACACGACTGCAGCGATCACGCCATTGCGTGCGCTCGCCTGCGGTCGCGCGTTAAGCCGCGCCAAAATCTTTCCGGCAACGCGATCCAAGAACTGTATCCCGGTCTAGTTATCGCGAGCGTTATAGTGAATTGGCGAAGCGTTACGGCATTACCGCGAAATAAACATTTCACCTCGGTAAATCGGGCTCGCGCTCCGAGTGCGCCTATAGGCGCTTCTGACAGGCCGATTTCATTGGCATAAACCCGTGGTTTTATGGGCAAACTAAATTGCACGGCGTCCTGCCGCAGGTATGCTCCGAGCCGTGCCCAAGTGACGAGGTATGGGGAGCGGTCTTGCAGTGCAAAAACAGCTCACGTGGGCGGTAATGTCCCTGGCTCGTCCTTTGTTTCTTCGCGCGATGGTTGCGCTTTGTATAGTCGGCTGTTGCAGGCCGCTATGGGCCCAAAATGGCGCGGAGAAGTATGGCATCACGGAGCCTTCCATTGCGACTAGCCTGCCCAACTATGGCGATCCGTCTGGCACTCGCAAATGGCTCTACGATCGCG
>DASXST010000174.1:0-21774 GCA_036505835.1 Pseudolabrys sp.
TAGTAATTTTGCCGCCGTCGCGAGATCGGCCGTCGGCTCGATGCTGATGATGTCGCCGCCCAATTTCTTGGCGGCCAGGATCGCCTTGACGTTCATGGCAGCCTCCCTGGCGCATGACTATTGTTCATGCAAGTTCACGCGCAAAAAATACACCGGCTCACAATGCTGGTCGCAGCCGGATTTGGTGAACCTTCATGCCGGGCCGGCGGTTCCGTCAAGAAGTAAATGCGGAACGTGCCTTGCCGAGCAAAGCTGTTAATGACGCGTTGCAGCAGAGTCCTCGGATGGCGGAAGTTGCGGCGATGGATCGAACCAGGAAAATAGTAATAATCCCGCGAGAAACCCGCCGATATGCGCCTGCCAGGCGACCGGGTGCTCCTCGCCGATAATCGGAAACGACCCGAGCCCGAACAGGATATTGATACCGAACCATACCGCGAGGAAAAGCATCACGCGCATATCCGACAGGACGCCGCGCAGCGGAATGGCCGGGACGCGATAGGTGGCCTCATCTGTCCGTCCCAGCAGCGTCAGCGGGCCGCCACGTTGAAATGCAAACCGCATGGCTGCCGCCATGGTGCCCGAGACAACTGCCGACGCGCCTATCATCGGAAATCGTTCGCCTGCATGCGTCGCCAGATGCATTGCGGCTCCCGCGGCAGCCGTCACGACAAAAAAGGCAAGAAAGCGTGCCGCGCCAAAACGGCGCGCGACCGCGCTGCCGAAGGGCAGAAGCCATATCGCATTGACGGCAAGATGGGTCCAGTCGGCATGGATGAGCGCGTAGGTGACGAAGGTCCATATATCGGCGCCGCCGCCCGGCAGCACGCTTGCAAGCACATTCGACGTGTCGTAACGCGCTGGAATAAACGCGAAGGTCAACAAAAATTCCTGCTTCTGTCCCTCGCTCAGCAGCAGCGTGTATCCATGCACAAGCACGAGCACAGCCAGCACCGCAACGAGTACTGAAGGGATGTTGAAAAGCGGTTCGCGCTTCACGAGTCGATCCGGAGGGGCACGACTGAGTTACGCCGCTTTGCTGCTCCGCCGCAAGACGATTATTTGCAGAAAATAAAAAGGGAGGGCATTTCGCCCTCCCTTGAGCCGAGTTACGGGGTATCTCGCCGTAGTTAACGGCCAGTCACATCCCCTCGCCTCCCCGAGGCTCTCAGCTTTTAGAACCCGCCGTCACGAATTGCGGCGGGCCTGACACATGGATGACGCAAACCATAGCCGGCCGGCGTGCGATCCATCCGTGATGTATTGCCCGATGCATTGAAGCTGTCAGCGGATTTCACTGACGAGATAAAGTTTCGTCTCGCGGGCACCCGTGTGTGTGCATTGTTTCCGCGCGAGCTTAAAGGCGAGTCATTCAGAGTCTTTGGGCGAATGCGAGCCGAGATCAGGTCGATGCGATCCTGACCTCTGTGAGTGAAGAAAATGAGGCCTTCGTGGCCGGCGTTCTTGGCCGCACCGAAAGCGGGGCGAAAGCCAGCCGGGTGAATTGCGTACGTGGATCATCTAGGCAGGCTCGAAGGCAAAATTGCGCGCGTGACCTAAATGGTTTTGCAATGATCATTTCAGCCACGCTGCGCAAGCGAGACAAGCTTGCATCACAGCTGACCTGGCTCGCCAACCGGCAGATCCTCAACTTGCCTCAAGATCGCCGCCATGACGGCTTTACCCCGCGAAAGACGGTGGCGCGGCTGGTCTTGCCAAATGGCACGAATGTCGCGTGCCGAGTGATCGATCTTTCACAGTCCGGTGCCGCCATCGGTGTAACCGCCCTGGCGTCGGCGTCGTCGTTACCGTCGGCAAGACGCAAGGCCGCGTTATCCGCCATATCGAAGATGGCTTCGCCATTGAATTCATGCGTCTCCAGCACCCCGACTTCGTCGAAGACAACGTGACCAGCGAATAGCGTCACTTTTCGGTAAATCCTGCGCAGGGTCGTCAAAGTTCAGGTCTGACGGCCAGCTACAGATCCTTGCCAAGCACCCCACTTCCCCGACGGGCCGACGGCCAACGTCGCGTGCAAGTTCGCGCCGGGCCGCGCATAATGCGCCGACCAAGTTCTTAATGCGCGTAATTTGATTCAAATTGCATTGCTTATGTTTTTAATCGAATTCGAATCCAAGTTTCACAGTATTCGTGCCTATCTTTACTTGAGTTGTATTAAAAATGACGCCTCGAACTTAGTGCCAATACAAAGGCTTTGTGGGAAATGTGGCCCCAACACAGGGGAAGGGGCCGCAATGGCCGGGCGTCTGGAACAGGCAGTTCGAACCGGCAACGCGCTGGCTCTCACCAGCGTCGCTTTGGCGATATCCACGGTCGCTGCGGCCGCCGGTGAATCCACCGCGTCTCTTGGCGGATCATGGGAGCGCGGAGGTCGCCCGGTTTATCTCACGGTTGGAGAGCCTACGCGCGCGCCAATCGGCTGGGTCGACTTCTGCATCGAGTACAAGGCGGAATGCGCGACCAGGCCCTCGGAGCCACGGGATATCGTTCTCACCGCCAAGGCCTGGACCGACATGGTTAAGGTCAACGATTGGGTCAATGAGTCGATCAAGCCTATGACCGACCTCGAACACTGGGGCGTGGTGGAGCGCTGGAACTACCCTGACGACGGCTTTGGCGATTGCGAAGACTATATGCTGCTGAAGCGTCGTCTCCTCATGCAGGCGGGATGGCCACGCGAGGCACTCCTGATCACAGTCGTGCGTGACAGGAAAGGCGATGGTCACGCGGTCCTTACCGTGAAAACGGATCGCGGCGAATTCATTCTCGACAATCAGGAATCCCAGGTCTTGCCGTGGGCGAAGACCGGCTATCGCTTCGTGAAACGACAATCGCAATCCGATCCGAACCTGTGGGTTTCGCTCGGTGAACCGGTCGCCCCGGCGACAGTTTCTTCGCGCTGACAGGACTTCGCGCTCCCGGTCACGTCCCCACCCCTCCCCGTCCCCAGACCGGGTTCGCGAGCGGCCGGGCCTCCCCCTGGGCCCGGCCGCACCGCTTACGGGGCACGTTGCCCGGCCCGCTTTGATTAGACCACGCTACGTTGGCCGCTGGTGCGTTTGCTTCGCAAGTCGGAGACGCAGGTAAGCAAAAATAAAAGTGCCGCCACCGCGGCGAGCATTGTCATTCGGTCGCTTTGCAATTGGACACCCGGCAAAAATTGCGATCCGAACGCAACATCTGCACTCCGTCGAGTAAGGCTAAAACACGAGAGACATCCTGCGGATCGTGCGAGAGGTCAGCGTCGAGTGTGACGAGACACGAGTCGCCGTGTTGCCGCGCCTGCAACCATGCGAGCTTGTGAGCCGATCCGACGCCGAATTTGCCTGAGGCATGTTCAGTCGCAGGCGTGGCTCGGTGGCGGCACGCGCCGTCAAATATTCGGCCGTTCCGTCGCAAGAACGGTCATCGACGATGAGCACGTCGAAGCGTTCGGGCAAACTCAGGAGGCCATCAAGCGAAGGACCGATCGTCTGTCGCTCGTTGAAGGTTGGAGCGACTAAGGTGTCGCTGGTGCGTGATGGAAGCAAATTGCAGGATCATACGAAGTTCAGAGCCGCGCGGTGAAAGAGTGCCGGCCGCCAAGTCTTGAGGTACGACATCGTAACGAGCCCAAGTCGACCTCGTAAACCGAGATAGAAACCTGCTTCGAGCCTGTTGCCGGTCACCTACGAAGCATTGGTGCTGAAAAATCATGCGGGGGCGCGGTTTTTCCGCGTCGGCTCATCGGCAACGATGAAAATTCGGCGGAAAACACGGGCATTCGGGACCGTGATGCCACGCCTCAAACTTTTATCTTTTTCACATTGCTCGACAGTGCAGGGGCATGCGAAATTCGATTGGACGAGCACCTGTGCCTTAGCTGTTCTGTCTCATTTTGACACGCAGTGGCTGCAAGGTACGGTACTACCGGGGAAAAGGGAACTACTGGTGCTAGTCTTTGAAACGTCTAAGCATTCCTGCCGTGACGAGTAGCGCGTGAGAGGCAATCATGAGTGGTACAAATCGGGACGACGAACCATCCGATTACAGTAGGTATGCGCCCAAACGGTTTCGCGACCCGGCATCGCCGTCTACCACCGAAAGACCGTACGTGCCTTCGGCGCCAACGGCACCGGTGCCCAAGACCGCACAAGAGCGGCGGCCGGGATCGGATTTCTCCTCATGGCCAGAGCCTGTCCCGGAGCCCCCGCCTCCGCCGCATCGACTGGAAGATGGGACGTCAACATTGGTCGGCCGGATTGCGCTCGTCGTTACATTTGCGGCCGTCGTCGCGTTGGTGCTCATTTTCGCAAAGCCGATATCGCAAGGCGCGCATGCGCTCTTCGATACGGCTTCGCGGGCAGTCCAGACCTCCAAATCAATTGATCTGCTGACGCCGACTAACGTACCGTCAAACGATCCAGTCGCTCCTGCCACCCGCGTTGCCGCGGCTTCGGCTCCACCGGCGCCGGTTGCGCAGCCAGCGCCGGCTTCCGTCGGCCAGTCGGCCCCAGCCAATCAGCAAGCCACGCTGTCAACACCCGCACAACCGCTCGGCCAAGAGCCAACGGTCGCCAAGACAACGTTCCGCGGCGTGACGGACAATGAAATTCGTTTTGGAATTTCGGCGGCGTTCAGTGGGCCCGCCAAGGAGCTCGGTCAGAATATGAGACTGGGCATTGAGGCTGCGTTCAACGCAGTCAATGCCCGCGGCGGCGTGCACGGCCGGATGCTTCGGCTTGCAGCGGCGGACGACGGTTACGAACCTGCGCGAACGGCCGAAACAATGAAGCGGCTCTATGAGAAGGACCAGGTTTTCGGAATCATCGGCAATGTGGGAACGCCCACCGCGACCGTGGCATTGCCCTACGCGCTAGAACGCAAGATGCTGTTTTTCGGTGCGTTTACCGGTGCCGGGCTGCTTAGAAGTGATCCGCCAGATCGATACGTCTTTAACTATCGAGCCAGTTACGCTGAAGAGACCAGCGCCATGGTCCACTATCTGGTGAAGGTGAAACGGCTAAAGCCGAGCCAGATTGCGGTCTTTGCCCAGCAGGACTCGTATGGCGACTCGGGCTTTATCGGGGTGACAAAAGCTGTTCGTGCGCTGGGCGGCGATGACAACGCGGTCTTGCGCCTCAATTACCAGCGCAACACTGTCGACGTGGATGAAGCTGTCGAGCAACTCAAAAAAAGCCGCGTTCCTATAAGAGCGGTGATCATGGTGCCCACCTATCGGGCCGCGGCTAAATTCATTGAGAAGACCAAAGATCTCTTCCCGGGCATGATCTACACCAGTGTTTCGTTCGTGGGCAGCACTGCGCTTGCGAACGAGCTGATGCTGCTGGGCAAGAGATTCGCAAATGGAGTGATCGTGACGCAGGTTGTCCCTGCGCTTGATGGCCACTCATCGCTGGTGCTCGACTACAAGGCTGCGATGGCCAAATATTTCCCTGGCGAACAGGCGGACTACGTGTCGCTCGAAGGTTACGTGATGGCCAATGTTCTGATCGCAGCCCTGCGACGCAATGGCCAAGATCTCGACACCGAGAAGCTCGTTCAAACTCTCGAAAATATGCGCGACCTGGACCTCGGATTAGGAACCCCTGTGACCTACGGTCGATCCGAGCACCAGGGCGTGCACAAGGTATGGGCTACTCAGCTCGACGAGAATGGCCGTTATCAAGCCATCGACCTGCAATAACGTACGCAGGATTTAGTTGCATAGGTCGCCCGTCACAAGCGGGCGACCTATGGCGTTGAAATCAGCCCGCTGCTAGTCGCAACGATCCAACGATTGCCCCAGCGGACAATAGAATCAACCTTCCCTATTCCCGGAACCGTGTCGCCGCGCGTCACCCGCCAGACTCCACTTGGCCCCTGAACGACTGCCGTTCCGCCAACGACTTCAACAAGTGCCCAGCCGGCAATGGTCGTTGGCTTCGTCTCGGGATATGGAGTCTGTCTGGCGCGGTCCTGAGGCTCTGCTGATACCAATTTCTGCTTGTCATCCGGTTCGACGGCTGCCGGCGTATCGTGTTTTGTCTGCTCTTGTTTGGCAGTAGATTGCTCAACATTGGTTCGCATATCGGCGAGATCGCGGGCCAGGGCATCAATTTGCGGCGTCACCTCAGCAGAATTCACGCCCGAGGGCTGCGGTGTGGAGGTCCCTTTCTCCGTCGTCAAGGGTGAGATCCAGGCGCCGACTACCTTTTTGCCTTCGCCGCCATACTGGAGCCAAACCAGGGCCGCGCCCACACCAAACAGAGCCACTACGGAAACGCTCCGAAGATTACGGAATATCCGTTCGCTGCTCACCGACTCGTGCGCGACTTGATCGTCAGCCGATACATGTATGGAGGACTGTGCCTGGATCGCACCAGAACCGGTTGCGTCCTCGGCCATTCTCAAGCCAGGACGTCCAACATCTGGAACTCGCGCAGGTGGCGGCGCCTCAGGCGACGGTCGGTCGACAACCAGCGACAATAAGTCGTTGGGAACAAGGGAACCGACATCGGGCTCACCGCGCTGGAAGTCAGACTCCTTCATCCTTTTTCCAACGGAGTGAAGCCGCTCCCTGAGCGACTGAACTTCGCTTTTGAGCGCGACAGTCTCGACCTTGTGCACTTCACGCTCAAGCTTGAGACGATTTATCATGTCGCCCCTTCTGCTGAGTTCGGCAAGCTGGTTGGTGTTCTGCTCCTTGAGTTCTTCAACCCCGATCTCAAGCCGCCGTGTCGACATCGCAAACTCCGCGCGCAGCAAATCCTTGTCAGCCTGAATTTCCGCCATCGACTGCGGAATGGAGTTTTCCAGTCGCCTCATGGTCAGCCGCACCGCGCGATCATGAATGAGCGGGGCAACTGCGACCCCAATGAGGGATGCAAAGAGAAAGCCGATCCCGAAATACATGATGGCTTCGATCATTGGCCGACCCGTACTCAACAACCGGTTTCACCGCTGGGCACCGAAAAAGCGATTGTAGCAAGGGATCTTCGTCGTTGGCCGGCATCCGGATACCGCCTAGACTTCCTCGTTGGAGCGGTCGGGAGGTCAAGCAAGTGGGAGGGTCGGATACGGCTATTTATGTTGGCGATGTAGGGCGTCATATCCGGCTCGGCGCCGGACTCTCCAGATCAACTTCTGCGTGTTGGCCTGACCTACAAGTTTCGCTCATGCTCACGACGGTGCGCAGGCGCCCCGGCCATCTTGCCGGGGGTTTTTTTGAGCAGATCGACCGGCGTTGCTCAATTTGCGCGACCTCTGCTCATCTCAAATTGCCAAAGTTTGATCACTCCCGGCGGGAACTCACGCTCGCCAGCGCCGGCGCGCCGGCAGGCCTCGGGCCACATGTCAAGCAAGGCTTGATCGCGGCGGAACAGTTCGCTTTGCGACACCTCACCGGTCTCAGAACTCGGCCATTGGTCGGCAGCCATTTTCAGCAGCTCGATCAGAGGAGGTATGTCTTTATCGGCTGTCATTTGTTAGCCCCATCGTTGTTCACGATCACCAGGATACGGACGTGGAGGCAAAGCGCAGTGTTAGCCGTCACAAAAAGGCGCAATTTGGCGAGCTGTATGCTTGGGGTATCAAACTACTCGCACGCTCCAGGTTCAGCCGATCCGCAGCAGGCCTTTGGCGTATCGCTTCCAGCGCTGCACGTAAATGTCGGCCCCGTCGCGGATCATCGATATGGCCTTTTCGTTAAGGACGCGAACGGCGCGTGCCGGCGTGCCCACGATCAGCGAATTGTCAGGAAAACTCTTGCCTTCCGTGACGACGCTGCCGGCGCCCACGAGAGAGTTTTTTCCGATTTTGACGCCATTGAGCAGGATGGCACCCATCCCGATCAACGAATTGTCGCCAATCGTGCAGCCATGCAGGATCACGTTGTGCCCGATCACGCAATCGTTGCCGATCGTCATTGGAAATCCTGGATCGGTATGCAGCGTGGCATTGTCCTGAATCTGTGACCGCTCGCCCAACTCGATCCATTCGTTATCGCCGCGCACGACAGCGCCAAACCAGACGCTCGCCTCGGCTTTGAGCCGCACGCGCCCTATGACCGCCGCCGATTCGGCGATGTAGAACTGACCCACTGGAGGAAATTCCGGCGCCTGTCCGTCAAGCTTATAGATCGCCATTCACACCTCCCAAGCGCGCGAACTTGCCTCAACGGAACGCGGGAGGAAAGTCTTCAGGCTTGCAGGAGACCGCAGGCCTGCAAGATCATCACGAGGACAAGGCCTGACATCAGGCTCCAAAAGCCGGCGATCGGCGTCGCCAGGAAAACGAATTCGAAGCGACGGACCTCGCGCTGGCAGCCCAGGATTGTGTTGCGCATGATCAAGAACGGCGCTGTGACGACCAACAGCGGGATCGCGGCGAACACAGACGCGCCGGGCCCGGCGCTGAGCTGGCTGAAGCGGGGCAAGCGGCTTGTACACAGCCGATAACCGGAACTGCACAGGCCCGCGAAGGCAAATCCCAGCGCCAGCGCCAACAACGTTTGAACGGATTCCGCGGTCATTGTGCAGCCTCACGCAAAACCCGAGGTCATCTTTTGCAAACGAGGGTGCTCGGCGCCAGCCAATCCTTAACGAATGGTAAATGCGGCATTCCACCGTTGCCGGGAAGCCGACGTGGCATAATCCGCGCGATTCGCCCGCAAGGAGCACAACCTTGACCACTCTCGCGCAGGAGCGCCGGCCGTCAGCCCCGGCGCCCCCGTCAAACGCCGACGCGGCACTCGGCGCAGCCCGCTGCTCGCGCCGGTGATGGTCTTTGCAGCCGCCGTTGCTTTCGCTGCCGTTTATTTCGCTTACGTTCTATGGCCGCGTTGGCCCCGAGGCCCCGGTCGTGCTCGATGCGCCCTCATTGCCAATCGGTGTTTCGGGGACGGCGTTCAACGTCGAACCGGCGGCAATCCGCATGAGCGTCCAGGGGCGCCCTGGAGCACATGAACACGTTGATCTTTCCTATTTGTGGCCGCACCTGGTGCCGCCGGATCCTGCACTCAAATCGACCGTCGGAGCGCCGGTCGATCCGAACGAGCGGCTGTTTGTAACGATCGCATCCGGCGAAACCACGCTGCCCCTGATGGAGCGCGTGCAAACCATCTATCCGCGCTATCTCGTGCCCGAGCCGGTCGCGGGTCCGCCTGGTCTCACGTTTCGCGCCTTTCGCGATGACACGCCATACCAGGGCGAGGATCTCGTTTTCGAATCAAATGCGCCGGAGCATTTTCTGGCGCGTTGCTCCCGAAAGGGCGTCATTAATTCGGGGGTCTGTCTGGTGGAAAGACGTGTCGGCAATGCCGATGTGAATCTGCGCTTTCCGCGCGAATGGAAAATTGGCAGGACGTAGCTAATAGTATCGACAAGCTGATTGCACGGCTGCATCCCGCGAACTAATACGGCTTTGTGGCGTCATGGCCGGGCTTGTCCCGCCTGCGGGCCGAAGCATTCCGACGACAGCCTTCAACAGTTATCCTTCGGCGGGCGAAGGCCTGGCATCCTGGTTCATATGGCCATGCAGCGTGCCCCTAAACGTCATCGCCGGGACGAGCCCGGCGATGACAACCACTGGTTTTACTTGTCAATCCACCAGATCAACGTCAAGGATCGGCAATTCGAGGATGTACGAGCGGCGGCCTTTTTCAATTTCCAGGAACAACACGGCGATGAATTCTTCGTCCATGTAAACTTCGAGTGAATCGGTTTTCTTCGGGCGCGGCACGACGCGAATTTTTTCGTTGTCGAACTTGCTTCGCAGGTACGCATTGAGAGTTGGCACAGGCTGAATGCTCGGGTCGTTGCCAACCTGAATAACCATCCTGAAGTTGTACGAACGCTCGCCCTCCTCGTCGTCGACGGTGAGCTCGCCAAGATCGTCCTCGCCAACGAAAATTTCGGCGGTATCTGAGGATTTCGGCACCACGCGAATGTGGGCATTGCCAAACAGCTTTTTCAGATAGCCGTCGATTTTCCGGACTTCACGGACGTCCACGATGAGCTCCTATATTGGACAAACATTTCTTTGCCCGATCAAACGCCCCGGCGCAAGCGTGTCTCCAGTTCAGCCGTCGAGCATAATCCCGTAAAGCATCTGATCCATGGCGCGCGAGGGCTCGGGGCAACCGGCCTCACCCACGATCCTGGCAGGCACGCCGGCGACCGTGACATTGTTGGGTACCGGTTTTATGACGACCGAGCCGGCAGCAATGCGCGCGCAATGGCCGACTTCGATATTGCCGAGAATCTTTGCGCCGGCGCCGATCATTACGCCGCGGCGGATTTTCGGGTGGCGGTCCTCCTGCTCCTTTCCCGTACCGCCCAACGTCACATCGTGCAGGAGCGAAACATCGTCCTCAATGACCGCGGTTTCACCCACCACAAGGCCCGTAGCGTGATCGAGGAATATGCCGCGGCCAATTTTCGCCGCCGGATTGATATCGCACTGAAATACCGACGATGCGCGGCTCTGTAGATATAATGCGAAATCCTTGCGGCCCTTTCCGTAGAGCCAGTGTGCCAGGCGATGGGTCTGGATGGCGTGGAAGCCTTTGTAATAAAGCACAGGCTCTATAAAGCGGCTGGTCGCCGGATCACGGTCCACGGTAGCGACTATATCGGCGCGGAAAGCTTCGCCGAGCGCAGGTTGGTCCTCAAGCGCGTCGTCATAGGCTTGACGAATCAGGTCAGCCGAGACGTCGGCGTGCGCGAGACGCTGGCTTACGCGATGCGCGATCGCAGCTTCCAGCGTATCGTGATGAAGAATATTCTCGTAGATGAAGGTGGCGAGCTCCGGCTCGCGGCGCGTTACTTCCTCAGCTTCGCTGCGGATGCGCGCCCAGACTGGATCGACCTTGTAGAGGCCTCGTGAGGGCCGCGTCTGAAATTGAGCCATGAACCACTTTCTCCCAGCACCTATTGAACTGGACATGCTCTTTTATCACAATTTTGCAACCGCCAAGAGCGGGTGATGCGGTGCTTTGCGCATGGCTCATGCGCGTTGGTTAAGGAAGTCAATGACACCTGCCTTAAAGACCTTGTCGCCGACAGCAAGCATATGATCGCGATTCGGAATATCAAGTGGGCGAGCTCCCGGAATAAGCGCTGCCAACTCCCGGGCACTGCCTGCCACCTGATCCTTGGTCCCCACGCCGACCAGCACTGGTACGCGAATGCTGGCCACCCGATTGGCGCTCAAGGTCTGACGCGAGCCGCGGATACAGGCGGCCAGCGCGTGCAAGTCTGATTTGGTCTCTTCGGCAAAAATGCGAAAGATGCGCCCGGTCGGATCACGCACATCATCGAGCGACAGCGCTTCCAGCGCGCCCGCAATACTCTCCGGCAGGCCAACACCTTCTACCAGCCGAATGCCGAGTCCGCCAAAAATCGCGGACCGCACCCGCGCGGCATGACTGAGGATGAGAAACGCCGTGATGCGGGCGCCCATCGAATATCCCATCACGTCGGCTCGTTCGATATTCAGGTGATCGAGCAGTGCGCGTACATCGTCGGCCATTGTCGCGCTGTGATACAGGACTGGATCATAAAGTTTGCTCGACGCGCCGTGGCCCCGGTTGTCGAGCGCAATCACGCGTCGGCCGGCCCGGGTAAGCGTCGTGACCCAACCGGGATGTACCCAATTTACTTCCTTGGTGGAAGCGAAACCGTGCACAAGCACGATCGGCGCGCCCTGGCCTTCGTCGAGATAGGCAATCTCGACGTCGCCATTCCTAAAACGTGACATGCGTGATTTCTAGCCGTGAGCCAGCACAGCGGCAATCGGTTGCGCCTGCTTCAACCTCCGCCGCTCCTTGCGCCGATGCAGAATGCGCAAGGTCGCGCGCTCAGTTGCGCTCTTGAGCGACGATACCAAACCAAAAACCGCAAACAACGCACCGAGCAACCAGAGACTTGCATCGAACGCGAACGCCGCGAGCATGATTGCACTCCGTCCGGCGATCTTCAGGATGGCGCGCGTACGGCTCCCTTCCTTTTCGGCCAGCTTTGCGACCCGCGCCATATCACGCGGCTCTTTCGCGATCTTCAGGCCATCAAATGCAGCTCGACCCCCGGCCGCTTTCTGAACCCGGCCGACATCGCGCGCAAAGTCCAGCAATCCGCCGCCGACGCGCTCGACCTTGACCGCTTCGCGTCCGACACGCGCCGCCGTCGCTGGCTCTGACAGACCTACCTGACGCACCAGGCGACCCAGACTGCCTGCAAGCTCGGTCCCGAGACTACCGGTCTTGCGCGCGACTTTTACGACCGTAAGCCCGGCGCGCGCAGGCGCGGCCGTGCCAAAGGTCACGTAGGTCGCTGCGGTAATGGCGATGCCTGCGGATGCCAAGCCCAACACGAGCTCATCGGCTGCTTGTCCTCTTGCCATGCGCGTTCCTTCGCGCACTGCGTCACGGATGTCCCCGAAAACGAACAGATCACCGACGGTGGTTCCAGCGAGCGCTGCCATATCGTCCGGTTCGCCGCTGACCAGACCGCGGGCAAAGCTTTTCACCTTGTGGCGTGTGGTGGCCGCCTCGGCAGTCGCAGCATTCACCCTTTCTGTAAACGATGGATCGACAGTGACACCCCGATCGGCTGCAAGATCGACAAAGCTCTGCGCGAGATCGGCATCACCTGCGGCGAGCGCCGCCTCGATCTCGCGCCTTGCCACCCCAGCGTCGAACTTGTCATTGAGCGCGTGATGGGCAATTCGCGCGGGGTCGTCGATGCCGGCAAGCATCTTGGCCGCCCGCGGCACCGTATAGGCGGCAACCGCCGCAAGCATCGCCGCCGCCACCAAGGCCAGTACAACGCCCTTCGCGCGCACCCCGCTTCGCTTCGACGGTTCCAAGCTCCGCTCCATGAATCGTAATCGTCCTCTCGACATGTGCCTGCCAACCAAGGCGTTTCGGCGGCATTCGAGTCTTTTGGTTTCGCAATTCAGCTAGGCATTACAAACCAGTGTCGCTATGGTGCGGCCGCAAAGTCCCCGCTGCAGCGCGGTAGCAAAGGATTCTCCAATGGCGGAACACGTTGTCCCCCACTTTCAAAACGATCCGGGTGTGCCGGTGATCGAGATCGGCGCCAGGGAATTCATGTGCGTGGGCGCGACCCCGCCGTTCGATCATCCGCATGTTTTCCTCGGCATGGGCGAAGACAAGGAAATCATTTGCCCTTATTGCTCAACGCTCTATCGCTTCGACCCGTCTCTTGATCCTCACGCGGCGCGACCACCCCAGTGCGCGCTGGCGCATTCCGCTGCCGCCTGACCTTTACCGGGATTAGGCCATGGCGCCAGGGCGTCATGTCATCGTAGCCGGCGCAGGCATCGCCGGATTGACCGCCGCGCTGGCCATGGCGCGTGCCGGGATCCGTGTGACGATCTTCGAGCAATCCGAAAAGCTGGAAGAAGCGGGCGCCGGCGTGCAGCTTTCGCCCAACGGGACCCGCGTCCTGATCGCCTTGGGCCTTGGCGACCGCCTTGCCTCAGTGGCAGTCAAGCCGCAGGCAATCCGGGTGATGGCAGGCGGCTCTGGCCGGGAGATTGTGCGCATTCCCCTGGGAGAAGAGCTGGAAAGTCGCTACGGCGCGCCCTATTGGTCGGTTCATCGCGGGGATCTGCAATCGGCGCTCGCGGACGCTGTCCGCAGGCAACTCGACGTGACCCTTGAGCTGGGCGTTCGGGTCGAAGACTTTGCCGCCCATGTCAGGGGGGTCAGCGTGCTCGGCAAGCGTGGCAGCCAGGTCCTCGATGAGCGCGGGATCGCGCTCATCGGCGCCGATGGAATCTGGTCGAACGTTGCTGCGCGTTTACGCCGACAGTCCCCGCCGAGATTCCGTCACCGCACCGCCTGGCGCGCGCTTGTTTCCGCTGACGCGGTGCCGACCGAATTTCGTGAGCCGCTGGTGCATTTGTGGCTCGGACAGGACGCCCACCTGGTGCATTATCCGGTGAAGGCCGGCAAATTGATCAACCTTGTCGGCATCGTGCACGACGAGTGGAACGAGACCGGATGGTCGGCGAGTGGCGAACGCACCGAAATTCTCCGTCATTTCGCGCGGTGGGCCTGGTCCGAAAAGGCGCGCGCGCTCATCGCGATTCCGGATCGTTGGTTGAAATGGGCATTGTATGACCGCAAAGACCCGTTCTGCGGCGCCAAAGTGCCGGTCACGCTGATCGGGGACGCCGCACACCCTATGCTTCCGTTTCTCGCCCAAGGCGCCAGCATGGCGATCGAGGATGCCGCAGTTCTGGCCGATATGCTGGCGAGATATCTCGACGATCCCGCCGACGCACTGCGGGCCTACGAGGGCGCTCGTTGGCATCGCGCCGCGCGCGCTCAGCAATTTTCCCGACGCCAGAAGCGCATTTATGGGCTGAGTGGGCCGGAAGCGCTTGTTCGCAATCTGGCAATGCGAACGATGGGGGGAGAAAGACTGCGCGCCCGCTACGATTGGCTTTATAGTTGGCGGCCCCCACAACGTTACGAGATCATTCCGGCATGATGTTTCCGTCGACCGTTGCCGGCAGCCTTCCAAAACCGTCCTGGCTCGCCGAACCGAACAAGCTGTGGCCACAATGGCGGCAACAAGGCAGCGATCTCGCTTCCGCTAAGCTCGACGCCACATTGCTCGCCATCAAGTGGCAGGAGGATGCTGGCATCGACATCGTCTCCGACGGCGAGATGTCACGCCAGCATTTCGTCCATGGATTTCTCGAATTCGTTGAGGGAATCGATTTCTCGCACAAGGTCGAGATGGGAATCCGCGCTGATCGCTACAAAGCCATGGTGCCCGTGCTGCGCGGAGACCTCAAGCTCAAGGGCCGGGTGCACCAGGCGGAAGCACGTCACGCGCGCGTGCACACTCGGCGAAAACTCAAGATTACCCTTCCGGGACCGATGACGATTTCTGACACTGTTGCCGATGCGTACTACGGCGACAAGGTCAAGATGGCAATGGCATTCGCGGCCCTGCTCAACAAGGAAGCCCGCGCACTGGAAGCCGACGGTGTTGACGTAATCCAATTCGACGAGCCGGCTTTCAACGTGTTTATGAGCGAAGTCGCCAGCTGGGGAATCGAGGCGTTACATTGCGCTATCGACGGCCTCAAGTGCACGACCGCCGTCCACATCTGTTATGGCTACGGCATCAAGGCCAATATCGACTGGAAGAATTCGCTCGGCACCGAATGGCGCCAGTACGAGGAGATTTTTCCGGCGCTCGCCAAAAGCCGCATCGGTCAAGTCTCGCTTGAATGCATCAATTCGCGCGTGCCGCTCAAGCTTCTTTCCCTGCTCGAAGGCAAGGACGTTCTGGTCGGCGTGATCGATGTCGCAACCGACGAAGTGGAGACCCCGCAGCGAGTGGCACAGGTCATTGGAGAGGTGATGAAGTTCGTGCCGCGGGAAAAGATCATCGCATGCACAAACTGTGGCATGGCACCCATGCGGCGCGGCATTGCCGAAGCGAAGCTGATCGCGTTAGGTCAGGGCGCGGCACTGGCACGAAAAAAGTACGCATAGACGCATTGCCGTCGTTCGCTTTCGCGGGCATGAACGGAGTCGTAGCTGTGTCGGGTCCTACCTTGCTGCCCTTCCCATGACGTCCATCAACTCGGCGAGCTTGCGTCGCTGATCGGCCTTGTTCCCGCTCTTGATTGCGTGATCGACGCAATGTGCGACATGATCGCGCAGGATTTCCTCCTCGACCCGGCACAGCGCGGCGCGAACGGCGCCGATCTGGGTCACGATATCGATGCAGTAGCGATCGTTCTCGACCATGCGGCCCAGTCCCCGCACCTGTCCTTCGATACGCTTGAGCCGCTTGAGAGTTGCTGCCTTGCTGTCCTTTGCCATGCTGGCTATGTACCCCCTGGGGGTATGATAGGCAAGGCGCCGTGACCGCAGAGCATCACCATCATCACGCAGTGGGATCCGATGGTGCTATCGACCCCGTGTGCGGCATGAGGGTCGATGCGCATAACGCCAAGCACCGCGCTGACTATCAAGGCAGGACCTATTACTTCTGCTCGTCGGGATGCCGGACCAAATTTGGCGCCGATCCGAAGAAATATCTGGGTGAGCGTAAGGCCGAGCCGGTGCCTGAAGGCACCATCTACACCTGCCCCATGCATCCGGAAATCACACAAGTCGGCCCCGGATCGTGCCCGATCTGCGGCATGGCGCTCGAGCCCGTGATTGCGAGCGTCGAGATAGGGCCAAATCCCGAACTTGTCGACATGACGCACCGGTTCTGGATCGGCATGGTGCTCACGCTGCCTGTGTTCATCCTGGAAATGGGCGCCCACATTGTCGGCGCGCACAATTGGCTCGATCCGAGACTGTCGAACTACATTCAGTTCGCGTTCGCCACCCCGGTCGTGGTGTGGACCGGGTGGCCGGTTTTTGTGCGCGGCTGGCAGTCGCTCGTCACTCGCAATCTCAACATGTTCACGCTGATCGCGATGGGCACCGGCGTGGCCTATGTTTACAGCGTTCTTGCCACTTTTTTTCCCGGGATTTTTCCGCACGCGTTCCGCGCCCATGACGGAGCTGCCGCAGTCTATTTCGAAGCAGCCAGCGTCATCACTGCTCTGGTGCTGATGGGCCAGGTCCTGGAGCTGCGCGCTCGCGAGGCAACGTCGGGCGCGATCCGCGCACTGCTCGATCTTGCTCCCAAGAGCGCGCGCCGCATTAAAGACGATGGCACCCACGAGGATGTTGCGCTTGATGCCGTGCAGGTTGGCGACCGGCTGCGTGTTCGGCCCGGTGAGAAGGTTCCGGTGGACGGCATCGTGCGCGAAGGCCGGTCCGCCATCGACGAGTCCATGATCACCGGCGAGTCGATGCCGGTTACCAAGGAAGCAGGCTCGCGCGTCATCGGCGGCACGATCAATACGAGCGGAAGCCTCATAATGCGTGCCGACAAGATCGGCCGCGATACTCTCCTCTCCCACATCGTTCAGATGGTCGCCGCCGCGCAGCGCAGCCGTGCGCCGATTCAGCGCCTCGCCGATCAGGTTTCTGCGTGGTTCGTGCCGGCGGTGATTGCAGTGGCGGTTGTCGCTTTCGCGACGTGGGCCGTCTTCGGTCGCGAACCGCGCTTCGGGTATGGCCTGGTCGCGGCAGTCAGCGTGCTGATCATCGCCTGCCCCTGCGCGCTCGGGCTTGCCACGCCGATGTCGATCATGGTCGGGGTCGGCCGTGGCGCCCAGGCCGGCGTATTGATCAAGAACGCGCAGGCGCTGGAACGGCTGGAGAAGGTCGACACGCTGGTCGTCGACAAGACCGGCACGCTCACAGAGGGTAAGCCGAAGGTCGTTTCGATCGTGCCGGCATCCGGCTTCGATGAAACGAAACTGATGAAACTTGCGGCCAGCGTCGAACGCGGCAGCGAACATCCGTTGGCCTCAGCGATCGTCGCGGCTGCAGTGGTGCGCAAGCTGGAGCTTTCAACAGTGGACGGTTTCGACGCCCCCGCGGGAAAAGGCGTCACAGGAAATGTTGAAGGCAAACGCATCGCCCTTGGCAATGCCCGCTTCCTGTCCGAATTGAAGATAGAAACAGCGTCCCTTGCTGCGGAAGCCGAACGCCTGCGCGGCGATGGCGCTACCGCTCTTTTCGTTGCGGTGGACGGCAAAACCGCCGGGATCATCGCCATCGCTGACCCGATCAAGGAAACCACTCCCCACGCGTTAAGCGCTCTCGCCGCGAGCGGCATACGCGTCGTCATGCTCACCGGGGATAACCGCACAACAGCGCAGGCCGTCGCCCGGCGCCTCGGCATTGCGGAGGTCGAGGCTGAAGTCTTGCCCGATCAGAAGAGCGCGGTAGTCGAAAAATTGCGACGTGAAGGCCGCGTGGTGGCCATGGCGGGCGACGGAATCAATGACGCGCCGGCACTTGCGGCAGCCGATGTCGGCATCGCCATGGGCACGGGCGCCGATGTTGCGATCGAAAGCGCCGACGTGACGCTGCTCAAAGGCGACCTCACCGGCATCGTGAAATCGCGTCAGCTTTCGGGTGCCGTGATGCGCAACATCCGGCAGAACCTGTTTTTTGCATTTGTCTACAATGCCCTGGGCGTGCCCGTCGCTGCCGGCGTGCTCTACCCCGTGTTCGGGATATTGCTCTCGCCAATCATTGCGGCGGCCGCAATGGCGCTTTCCTCGGTGAGCGTCATTGCCAATGCGCTGCGGCTGCGCGCCATCCGGCTCTGAGCAACTCAATCAACGGGGGTCTAGTAGACCGCGAGGTATTTGAGCAGCGACAGAACGCCGATGATGATGACGATGACCCTGATGATCTGCTTCGCCCGCCCATCGATCGGCAGCATGTTGATCAGATAAAGAACTAGAACAACGACAAGGAATGTGATGAGGATACTGATTAAAATGCCCATGCTTGCCCCCATCTAGGGCCACTGCTGTGGCGGGTTCCATCGATAAGTTCCCGATCGAAAAAAAGTTCCAACCTTCCGCCTACTGCTAACAAGCCGTCCTCCCGTATCGACCCCGGCCTTTGTCATCAGCGCTTCGAGCTCGCGCTGACGGACGGCATTGGCCTGCGCCGCCGTCGCAAGCGCCTCGCAGTTATAGAGGAAGTATCTGTCAGGCTGGACGAGAAAGCGCTGGCCGCCTCGTCGGAGGCACACCCGCAGAGGGCCATCGCTGCCGAAGTGATCGCCAAAATCGGTAGAGTGCGTTGCTGCGCATAAGCGACCGGCTAACGCGCTAATTTGGCATTGCGGTGGTGACAGCGCCCCGATTTGGACGGACGCGGGATTTTTTCGTGTTCATCCTTTGCTGAGTCTTATCAAATGACTCCAAGCAATTGAAAATACTGGTGCGGCCGGAGGAACGAACCGATTGGTCGCGGCAGCTCGCGCCGAGAGCGTCAAGTCGTCTGCGGCAATTGCCATCAGCGCGATGGCGCGCCCAACCCCGACTACGCGCTGACTCTATTGCGCGTCGCATGCGGTGAGCCGAGAATCGCGTGCCGCTGTGCAGCCGCCCGCTCCGCTGTCGCATCCGGTCTATTGAATTGGTGACCCGGCGGCCCCGGTTACTGCCGCCGGTCTACCCGCTTGCCCGACAGTCATCAATTTTATCGGCAGCTTCCTCACACGCTTCCGCCAACTCCAAAAACTCCCGCTTGGCGGCAGGGTCGTCCGCGCTTGCGGCCAATTTTCTATAATGATCCGCTTGCTCGCGGTAATAATCGGAGTTGTGCATGCAAGAACGACTGCTTACGGCATCGGCACAGGCCATTCAGATTACTGCTGAATGCGCATGGTTGGGTCAGGAACTCTGACCCATAAGCGGACTGTAGGGTTGCGGGTTATTGGCACATTAGGTCGTCGCAAGCGCTCGCGCCCGTCGCAACGTCATGGGTCGCCACCATGTCGTAAACAAGCTAGACAGCAACGCTTTTCAATTCACGCTTCTGACGATAGTGCACGCAATGGCATCACTTCGTGAACTACACCGCGACCATCAACCTCTTGTAAATCCTCTTGCTCACGACGCCCTGTCACCACGGCTGATCGAACGCGCCGGGTCTACGACTTTTAATATCGGCCGCTCTGCGCTCTTGGCGGCGCGGTACGCATTGCCGGATTTGGGCCTCGCCGGCTTCGCCGAGATGCTGGACGGAATCCGCGACATTGTCGAAGCCTCCAAACTCCCCTGTCTTGCGGATGCCGATGATGGCTATGGCGACATCAAGAGCGTGGTGCGGACGATTCAAGGGTATGAAACTGCCGGCGTTTCCGGCATAAGGTCCAGAGGAACGACGCACGGATGCATATGGCGCAGAAGGGCTCGACACCGCGCTCAAGCGGGCCGAACGATTCCTGCGTCTCGGGGCCGACGGCATATTCGGTAGCCGGATTGAAAACCCCGGAGGACTACGTCCGGGTTGGCAAAGCTTTCAAAGGCGCCTGGAACTGCGCGGCAATCTTCGAGGCGACGGCGACGCCGTGGCTGACGCCGGCAGAGCTCCACGATATGGGATTTTCGCAAATCGCTTACCCGAACATCCTGATTGGACGCGTGGTGAAGGCAATTGAGCATGGTCTGCATCGCCTCGCTCAATTGGCCGCGGGCGAGGATAACGCGTTCAAGAATGAGCGAGCTGGAAATGGCACTAAAAAGCCTGGCCGGCGCCCTCGACTTGCAGAAGTGGAAAGGGCCTGGAAAAGAAATATTCGTGAGCCTAGCCATGATGCAGCCGCCGATCGATGGCGAGCAGAACCGTGTTAACGCTTGTTGCAAGCACGACCAGCAGGAAGGTCACCGACATGATCAAATCAATGTTGTACAGGCTGATTGCACTCATCAGTAGATAGCCGAGGCCGCGCTGGGCGGCGAACATTTCGCCGAGCACCGTCCCGATCAGCGTCAGCGAAAAGCCGACACGAATGCCGGTGAAGATTTCCGGCACCGCGGCAGGAAACAAGATCTCGCGTACCATGCCCGTTGGACTGAGCTTGAGGACGCGGCCGGTCTTGATCAGAATCGGCTTGATGGTGCGAACGGCGCTCAGAGTAAACAGCGCGACCGGGACGATCCCGTGAATGGCGCCAAAAGCAATTTTCGCAGAAATGCCGATTCCAAAAGCTAAAAGAATAATCGGATAAAGCGTGATCTTCGGTATCGAATAAAGCGCAACCAGCATCGGCTCCATTGCGTCGCCCGACAGGCGATGCAGCCCGAGAGCGAATCCGATGAGCAGACCGAGCGAGACAGCAATCGCGAGCGCAATCGCAAATGCCTTCAGTGAATCAGCAAGGTGGAGCCAAAAAAGATCGGTTCGCATAAGCTGATCGAGAAATTGAATCGTTTGCTTTGGGGAGCGCAGTGCAACGTCGCCAACGACGAGGTAGGCCAACTCCCAAAACAGGAACAGACCGACAATAAGGATCGCCGTATTGAGAAACGTCGAACTTTTCCCACCCTGCATCACTTCTGGCCCCTCCTGGCCAGCAGCACTCTTTCCCAGTGCGAAAGTAGGCCGTTGGCGGCAATCGACAGCAGCAGAATCAGCAGGATAAGGGGATACATCGTGGTGTTGTCGAAGTTCGTATAGGCGTAGCTGATTTCGTACCCCATGCCCGAACGCGCCATAATGAATTCCGAGCCAATGACGCCGATGAATGCATAAGCGAGTGCCAGCTTGGCCGCAGTCAACAGGTAAGGCGCGCAGAATGGCAGGGTGACACGCAGGGCGGTCTGCAACGCATTGAGCCCACTGACGCGTGCTGTTTTTTTTAAAACGGAGGGGACGCGATCGAGGCCATTGAGCGTGGTTACGATGACGGCAACGATCGCCAGCATAAATCCGATCAGAACCTGCGGCCCGTCGCCAAGGCCGAACATGACAATGAACAATGGATAAAACGCGAAAACTGGAATGGCATAGTATGTCGCGAACAGCGGATCAAGGATGTCCCGCGCCGTCCTGTAACTGTGCAGCATCGTGCCGGTGACGACTCCGACAAAATATGCCGAGGCAAAAGCGACCAACACATTTGTCAGACTCTTGCCGATCTCGGCGAAGTATCGCCCGGCGAGCAACATCTGGATGAAGTCGCGGGCGATAATGTAGGGTGCGGGCATGGTGATCTTGTCAATGACCCCGGCAAGACAAAGTGCTTCAAGCAGCAGGATGAAGCCCGCGATGACCACGATCTGATAAAGCCGCAATGCGCTCATGCGCCGCTGCCCGCTCGTCCCATTGTCTTCAAGGATTCTTCA
>DASXST010000175.1:0-2903 GCA_036505835.1 Pseudolabrys sp.
ATCTGGCGGTATTGAATCAACGGGAGCAGTTCGAAGCCGATTTTCGCATGCGCCGCGTTGACGGCCAGTATCGCTGGATGAAGTCGCTGGCCAAGCCGCGTTTCACCGACACCGGCACATTTCTTGGCTATGCCGGCTGCACGATCGACATCCACGACCGCAAGATCGCCGAGGCACAGTTGGCGTTGTTGGCCGCCGTCGTGAATTCTTCTCAGGACGCGATTTATTCGTTTACCCTCGACGCTCGGATCCTCAGTTGGAATAGCGCCGCGGAAACGCTTTTCGGGTGGACCGAAGCGGAGGTGCTGGGGCAGCCGGCAAGCCTCTTCGCTCCCGCCGAGCTCATCGCCGAACGCGAGCGCCTAATTGAGCTGGTTACGCGCGGCGGGGCAGTGAGACAATTCGAGACCACATGCGTGCGCAAGGACGGCAGTCGCTTTGATGCCATGCTGACGTTTTCGCCGGTGGTGGCGCACGGCAACATCGTCGGCATATCCGCCATTACCCGTGACATTACGGAGCGCAAGCGCGCGCAGGAACAACGCGACGAACAGGCGCGACTGTTGGACTTGTCGCTCGACGCGATTATCGTTTCGAGCACTGCAGGCGGTACCATTCAGTACTGGAATGAAGGAGCTGAAAAGCTCTACGGCTACAGCGCCGCAGAAGCCCTCGGTCATTCGATCGATGAGCTGCTCAAAACCGCCTATCCGGTGTCGCGGCTCGACATCGGGAAAAAAATTGATGATGAAGGGGAATGGGACGGCCGGTTGGTGCATATCCGGAAGAGCGGTTCCCAGGTAGCAGTACTGAGCCGCATGCAACGAATCATCAGACCGGGCGGCGACGTGATTTTGGAAGTCAACCGAGACATCACGATTATCGAAGAGGCGGAGCGGGCCGTGACCGAAGCCGCGGCGCATCTCAAAGCGATCGTCGAAACAGCGGTGGACGGCATCATTACTATCGACGAGCGCGGCGCCGTCGAATCGGTCAATCCGGCAGCGGAGAAGATCTTCGGGTATCCGGCCGCCGATATGGTCGGTATGGAAATCTCTCTGCTGGTGCCGGATCTCGCCGACTCTGGCGGTTACGTATTGAGCAGCCACCTGAGCACCGGCGAAGGGCAATCAACTGAAAGTAGCGCGGAAATGCGCGGCCGGCGCAAAAATGGCAGCGAATTTCCCTTGGATGCCGGGTTTAGCGAAACCGTGCTCGGCGAGAGGCGCTTTTTCACCGCCCTGGTGCGGGATGCCAGCGCGCGCAAGAAGGGCGAGCAAGCCCTCGTCGACGCGAAAAACGCAGCGGATGCAGCGAACCGGGCCAAAAGCGAGTTCCTGGCCAACATGAGTCACGAGATCCGTAACCCGATGACCGGGGTCATGGGCTACGCGGATATATTGCTCGAGCGCTTGCAGGACGCGAAAGATCTCGAGTGCGTGCGCGCCATCAAAAACAGCGGGCAATACTTGCTGCAAATTATCAACGATCTACTCGATTTGGCGAAGATCGAGGCCCAGGGTCTGGAGCTCGAAAAACGAGAAATCGATCTGCCCGGTTTTCTTACCGACGTGTACACGCTCATGGAAGGCGCCGCGCGAGGGAAGGCGCTGCCATTGGTTTTAAAATATGAAGGCATGATTCCGCATAGAATCGAAAGCGACCCGAAGAGGCTGCGCCAAATCCTTATCAATCTGCTCGGCAATGCGATCAAGTTCACGCACCATGGCGGCGCCGAATTGACCGTGCGTTACAACGCCGAGCGGAGAGAGCTGGAATTGAACGTCAGCGATTCGGGCATCGGCATGACCGAGGAGCAACAACAGAATCTTTTCAAACCGTTTACTCAAGGCGACAGCACGGTGACCAAAGCCTACGGTGGCACTGGGCTTGGCCTGGCGATCACCAAGCGTCTGGTCGAAGCTTTGGGAGGACGAATTACTGTGACGAGTGTTCCTGGACGAGGCAGCACATTTTACGTCACGCTGCCTGTGCACGTGCTCGCGGACAGCGCCCACGGCAATTTCGAGATGGCGTCCGAAATGGCGGAGTTGCCGGGGCGACAAATGCTTGGGGCGCGGGTGATGGTCGTCGAAGACCAGCCGGATATTCGCCGGCTGTTGGAACACTTCATCACCGATGCGGGTGGCAAAGTGACGGCATTCGACACTGGTGAGGCGGCGTTGAAAGCAGTCGAGCAGAGGACCGACGATTTTGACGTCATCCTTATGGACATCCAGATGCCGCTTTTGGACGGCTATGAAACCACGCGGCGGTTGCGCGCGCTGGGATTTACCAGACCGATCGTTGCGGTGACCGCGGGCGCCATGGCCGGCGATCAGGCAAAGTGCCTCTCCGCCGGTTGCAACGAGTATGTCAGTAAACCCATTGACAGGGCGAGGCTTTTGGAAGTCATCACCCGAATAGTGCACCCTGGCCCAATCGCTGCCGGACTCTTGTGGTCGAGCCAGCCGGGTTCGTGGCAGAACAGCAATAGCGACGGTCAGCCGGTGGCGGCTGAAAGCGCGTCCGAGAGCCGCGCGCAATATCGGCGCGTGTTGGTCGTCGACGATCGGCCGGTGGCGCTCAATGCGACCAAGAGTTTGCTGGAAATGTACGGCTTCGAAGTGCGGGCCGCGGCCACCGGGCATGGAGCGATTCGGGTTGCCGCCGAGTTTCGGCCAGATTACGTTTTCCTCGATCTAAGCCTGCCGGATATCAGCGGCTACGAGGTGTTTCGTCGGCTGAAAAGTAACGAGTTACTGGCGAACACCAGATTCTTCGCCCTGTCGGGCCACGGCCCAGAGGAAAATCTGCGGGCGCAGAAGGCCGGCTTCGATGCCTATTTTACCAAACCGGTAGATATCAAGGAGATGGAAAAATTGATCAATGAAACGCCGCCA